>NZ_JBHZPF010000059.1:0-27312 GCF_042787975.1 Peribacillus sp. YIM B13482 | reverse complement strand
GAGAATCGTCTTTTTTTAATTTGATTTACCGTACTAGTTAGAAAAACGTGAGTTTTTCAGCAGCCTCCTCAATGAGAGGGGCTTTTACACAATTATAAGCGGTTTAAGTTTAATAGCTTACAAATATCCTCAATTTGTTTTAGTTCGTGTTTATATTTAGGCAACATTAAATCGTTAGTTAATATTTCAAAGAAATACTTAGCTTCAGATATAATTTTTGCAAAAAAACTATTTTTGTTGATTTTTATTTCTTTATTATCTACTGATAATACTACTAAATTTGAATCTACATCTTTTAAATGTATCTCAATTGGTTGGTCCGGGTAAAAACAAGATCCTTCTCCATAAGTAGAATAGTCGTCAATTACATTTAATAAATATGACCATAATGTTGTTAAGTCATCCCAATAGTTGTGACCCACTATTGTTTGATTATTAAAAGATAGGATTACTCCGCCATCTATTACAAGAATACCCTCTTGTATATAATCAGAAGGATTATCTTTAATAATTTTAACAAAAGGCTGCGGAGTTAAAGATAGATTAATAGTATAATCATCAGGATATTTAATTAGATCAGCTATATCAGTAACTTTTTTTGTTAAAATAAAGCTATTAATTTGCAAGGAGTTCATTTCTTTCTCACCTATTCTTATTTGGGATATAGTTGTTTAATATGTCCTTTGGTAATACCCAATACATATTTTACTCCATCTACGGTTCCAGTAACTTGAAATGTAGAGGTTGTTCCCTTTTTTGATAAAGTAGTTTTGTTTTGTTTTGCGATATTTAGTGCGAATTTTTTTACAGCGTTAACTGATAAATCAGGATTATAATATGTTTGTTTTGCTTTTACGCTACCATCCCAATATTTAGGGTGGTGTCTAGTTAACATATGTTTCATATCAGTTTTTGTTAGTTTAAAAGTATGACTACCTGTTTTATAAGTTCCTGTTGAGTACTTTGCTAAGGCATTAGTCACCTTTGAAGTAGGAGCCTTTTTGAATACCTTTTTACCATATTTTATTACATACTTGCCGCCTGTTAAAACAAGTCGTGCTACAAGTCCCAAAATTCTGGGTTGTAGATCTGTCACAATAGCGCTATCTAATTCTATTGGAATGTCATCCCAGTTTATTTCATCATTATTGGCCTCTAAATCGAGTGTAACATCATCCCAGTTTATTTCTTCAATTTCATTTAATAGTTCTTGTTCACTTTCATATTCGACCCAATTATCTTCATCAATATATGTAGATGAAGAATCTTCTATACCATTTGCTAATCCAGGTGGAACAATGGTGAAAAATAATGAAAATGATAGCAATAAGATAATAATTTTTTTCATATAACCCCTACTTTTTCATAATAATGCTACATTATCCTAATAATTACAATTTGTAAACTAATGAACAATGTTTAAATACTCGGAATATTTCTGTAAATAGCTAGTCCGAAATAGAAAAATCCCTCCATTATAGACAGGTTAGTGTGCTATCTTTCTCCGTCTACTTTTGGGGGATCATATCATTATGACAGGGGTTATTTTTGTTTTAAATTATTTGTCTAACCTTCTTAACTAACTCCGTAATATCAATGTCTTCGTTATAAATTACCTCATCTATTCTAAAATCATCACTAGCAGCGAATTTTATTTTAATCTGCTGAATCCATCCAAATGCAGCAACTGCAGCTGTCCAATCGGGATCTTTCTTAAAGTCTGAGTCTAAGACGGGAAACTTCCACTCTGCAAGAAATTAGTTTCTTTTGCATGCAAGTAAACCTTTATATTTATGTTCATTCATTTTTGCTCTTTTCGGTTTAGTTTAGTAATTTATACATATATTTTATATCAGTTGCTTAAAACATATGCGTTTATTTTGCCCACCACTTCATGATATTTTACTCTTGCTCATTGTGAATCTATTTGTGAAAAAGCTGTTGAACAGGCATTTGTGATGTTTTATGATTTATGGTAATACTAAGAAGTTTGTTCCGCACACAAGTTCACCCATGGGAACGCGAACAATATATGTCAATGTATTAATAGTTTCAAAGCCTTGGTATTACTGAGTTCTCAGTTACCAAGGCTTTTTTTATTTTTATAAAATGAAAGGTTTAAAAAATATCGAAAAAATTTATATCGGCCAAAAATTACGTGTGAAATAAGTAAAAGGGTTTGAGTCTCATATGTCCTTTTTAAAGTAAAAATAAAGCAAAATTGAAGAGGCAGAAATGTTGTCAACGTTTCTGCCTTTCACTATTTATTCAATTGCTTAATGACAGCTTTGGGACAGGCCCCTTAAAAAAGGATGTAAAGGATATCGGAAAATTTTAAAGAATATCAAATTATCAGTATAATCTCATAAAACCAACTAAATAACACATCAAAATTTCCGATACAATATTTGCGAATACATTTTATAGAAAGTATGTTTTATAGAGTCAAAAAAAACCATTTAAAGGGAGTGCTGGTCATATGAAAAGTAATAAAAAAAAATTAGGAAGAAAAATTTTAGCTCTTAGTACAATCGCATCTATTTGAGTGACATTTGCGACAGCCTCTCCAGAATTAACAGGTGCTGCTCAACCTGTTAAAATTCAACTAATGAAAAATTTATGGGTGAAGCAAAAGCAATACAAGACTGGAAAACCCCTTTGACTGAAGCTGAACTAGTTTATGGAAAGCATTTAGATAGTCAGCGAAAATATTCATATTCGGTCGGCGATGCTACTTATTTTATGAAGGATATTGAGTTTCATAGTAATGCAGTATCCCCAGACGGTCCACCTAACTTTACTGATGTAGGAGATGTATTTGTAGGACACGCAATTTTAAACAACGAACTTGATGAAAAAATAGATTTAAAAACAGATAGTTTCTCAAGAACGATTACAGATTCTGTTACTACTTCTACTACACATTGATTTAAAATTGGAGAGAAAACAACTGGAAAGATATCTTTACCAATAGGGGAATTATCGCAAGAAGTCTCTCTAGAATATAATTTTTCTACTACGAGTAGTGAAACAAAAACAGATAGTAAGACTTATTCAATTCCTTCACAAACGATTCCAGTTAAACCCCATTTTTCTGTTGAAGTAATTGTAATGTTAAATAGAAGTAAGGCTACAGGAAAAGTCAATCTCTTAACTAAAATGTCAGGAAATATTGCAGGTTGGAATCATTGTTATGACCCTTTACCTGGTGAAAAGGTTGGTAAAGCTTATGTACATAGCGGCTCTATAGCTAGTATGGTTAAGTATGCAAAAAATTTCGAGGAACTTCCAAATTTATCCGTAAACTCAGATAATACGATAAACTTAATCGGCAAAGGTACTTATGAAGCAGAACTCGGTACAGAATATTCGGTAACTGTAAGACCAATTGATAAAAAAGGAAGATATACGGGTGAAGATTACACATATACAGTTAAGCCAGAGGTTAAAACAGCAGAAAATTAAGATGCTGTTCCAATTTTCTAGGAGAGTACCTATTTAATAGAAAAGAAATTGCAAGTTAATTGTATTATATTTAAATAACTTAAAATAATGGTAAAAATAGGGTTATTTAGGTTTCATTTTCAAAATAAAAATAGGGGGTTTTTGAAATGAAGAAAATTTCAAAACTAGGTTTCTTATCAATTCTGTTAGTAGTTTTAATGTTTAGTAGTACTGTTGCGTTTGCGGAAGAAGGAGAAAGTATTGGTGTAACACCTGTTAATGAAGGGGGGGAATTACTGTTTTTGGAACTAGTACTCCATCTTCCTCTCATAATTTAGTAAAGAGCGGAAGAATGACATTTTCCGGTTCTGCTCAAGGATCAAATTTATACACAAATAAGTATTTTACAGGGAAATCTCAAGTTAAGCTTTCTGTAAAGAATAACCATTCTGCGACTTTAGCCTTAAAAGTATATAAAAACACAAGTATTTTCGCTGTATATTCTGAAACTTTGAAATCTGGAGAAACATTAACTGCATTTCCATCTGGTTTAGATAAAAGTGGACTATACTACATTAAATTTGTAACTCCAAGTAATTTTAGCGGATATGTAGAATAAATACATATTATAAAAACCTGAAAGACTAGAAGTGTTTTTTATTGATGCTTTTAGTAAATGGGGAGTATTCAAATGACTACTACACTACTTAAACTAATTGCATTAGTTTCTATGTTTATTGATCATACCGGGCAATTCATCCCTGATACTCCAGAATATTTTAGATGGATTGGGAGGTTGGCTATCCCAATTTTCATATATTGTGTTGTTTTAGGATACAAACATACATCTAACAGAAAGAAATACATGTTACGTTTGTATTTTTCAGGAGGTGGTATGGCCTTTATTAATTTAGGAATTAACATTGCCTATAGCCATACAGGGGTCATTATTACAAACAATTTCTTTGCAACTTTATTTGTAATTGTTCTAGTAATTTATTTATTGGATAAAAGGCAGGTAAAACTATATGTGTACTTTATTTTATGGCAACTGATTAGTACTATCTTATGTGTGCTCTTTTCAGAGATTATAGTGATTAATTTTCAAGCAGACCATTTATTTTATGGAGCAATATTAGGAAATATATTCTTTGTTGAGGGTGGTATTTTCTTTGTATTGCTGGGTATTCTACTTTATTTGTGTAGAAGTAAAGTAGGAATTACTATTGTATATATCATTTTTCACTTGATTATCTTTACTGCTTACGCTAAATGGGGAGTAGTCAAGGACGGTATTATAAATCATTTATTTCCGTTTAGTGATTACCAATGGATGATGATTTCTGCACTACTACTATTATTACCCTACAATGGGAAAAAAGGTACTGGATTAAAATATTTCTTTTATTTCTCCTATCCTATTCATATTATAATTCTTTTTTTGATCGGGATAAATCTCCGTTAAAATGTTTATAGATAAAATTTTAGCTAATTAGAAACTATTCTTTATTTTTAAGGAATTTTATAATTTAGGTCTTGAAAACGTATGATATTCACGTTTTGTTGTTGCTACCCATGGTGCGACCCCTTCTAAAAGTAAAAGGAGGCTAAAAAGGAATTGAATGGATACTATCATATTATGGTGTTAATCCTCTAGGATACTTTTTAAGCTCAAAGCCCTTCTCGTGTGAGAGGGGTCTGTTTTTTGTTTTAATTAGGTCTACCTTCTTAACCAACTCAGTAATGTCATTGTCTTCGTTAAAAATCACTTGGTTTTATACGGAAATCCATACTAGAACCCATTTCCCTATTAATCTGCTGTATCCATACACATATACAGCAACTGTGGATGTCCAATCAGGATCTTTCTTGAAATCTGAATTTAGAATTGAGAAACTTCAACTCTTTAAGAAATTAGTTTCTTTGGTATGTAAGTAAACTTTTATTATAATGTTCATAGTTTTATTCCTACATTCTGAGATATATTTTGAAGGAGTTAATACTATTTTGGAAACTGGACCATTTCAATATAATCATCTGTAACAAACTCATAATTATGATAATCGAAATCTTCCCAGTTTATATCTTCAAATGAATTTCGAGTTAGTGTAATTTTTAGACATTTTTTATCTGATGTGTTTCCTATTGAATCCGTAATAGGGAGTTGCCAAAATAGAGCAGCTTCTTCTACGTCTGCATTTTCAAACAAACTTTGAAATACTTGATTGCTATCTTCTAATATCCATTGGCTGTCATCTTAGCAGTGAGGTTTTCACTACCGGAAAGTGTAAGGATAACAATTTTATCGTCTTTAATATCGGTTCCCATATGCTCGTTGACCACTAAATTGAGGATTAAAGTCATTATCTTCGGTAGGGTGATATGTTATGTCATCTTTTAAGCTAACTGAAGAGCTTCAACGATTTTCCCGTCTTTACCAGTCCCTACTGAACACCTGCCTGAATATTCACTGTCCTTGACACTTCTTTCAACTGGTGAATTACTTTCAATACAGGCTGTTTTTTAATGAAGTAAATCTTTTTGTTTTTGGGTTCAATTTTGTAATTGGTAACCAGATGAAAATATTTGTTTTTATGTGAATAAGTCGAAAATATATAAAGGTGAACAAAACCTTGTATATTTTCGACTTTATGCAAAAGTACCAGTTTATCATTCACAACTGTACTTGAACTTAGGCTCTGTCTGAATATAAAAAGCATTTCTTACTTGTGCACTCCAATTTGCAAAGGCTGATCTCCATTCAGGAGTGTTAAAGAATTGATCTACAGTTTGAGTTTCAGAATGCCAAACTATAAATAGGTTGAGTGGGGCAATTCCTCCTGCCCAAATTCCATTATTTGCGTCAGTATCTTCTTCCCTTACTAATAATAAGGGTAGACCAAATTGAAAAGCCATTGAAGGTTCTACTTGTGAATAAACTGATCCTTCCCAGAACGGAGTGGATGGTGGAAGGGGGCCCTCATTGACGCCAACTGCCTTAATTTGAAAACGACGGAAGTTTACTGCCAACATTCCATAGCTTGATGAAACTAACCGACGAATATCGGTTAAAATGGATTCGGGATAGCTTTCGCTTAAAGGTAATGTACGTGGAAAAAGCAAAGCATTCTCAATCTCAAAAATTAGACGGTTTAGAAACTGTTGTTGGTTATCATTTAAATGAGTTGTCGTACTTAAAAATATGGGAATACGATAAGCACGGTCAATACATTCTTGGTGTGCCGATCCTATTTTTGCTTCATCTTTGCGTAAAGAGCTATGCTCATTTTTGCTCACTTTCACTTCATCCTTGCGTGAAGAGCTATCCTTTTTTTTGCTCACTTTCACTTCATCCTTGCGTGAAGAGCTATCATAATTTTTACTCACTTTCTCATCTCCTTTTTTTATTCTATATAGAAAAGGAATAAGTTAGCTTGGACATAGTTGCCTTGATGGCAACCATTTAGCCTTTAAGGCTAGTATTTTATCTTTTGGTTCTTTCTTTTTCCCTTTTGTTTTGATTCACCTCGAGATTTCACCTAATTTATCACGCTCTATTTGGATACATTTGGTGCCACTGTTGCCAAGAACCATGAGGATGGTGCTGATGCCACTGTTGCCAAGGTACGTAAGGATGTTGTTGGTGCCACTGTTGCCAAGAACCATGAGGATAGTGCTGATGCCACTGCTGCCAAGGTACGTAAGGATGTTGTTGATGCCACTGTTCCCAAGTATTGTGAGGATGGTGCTGATGCCACTGCTCCCAAGGTACAAATGAGGAATGTGATTGTCCATTAGGCATTAAATTCACCTTCTTTTTTATTTATTCTTCATAGTTTATGTATATTAGTTTTTAAAGAGCTTATCTCTACTAAATATAGGCGGTTTGCTGTTTTACAAATCAATTCTGCTGTAGACTCAGAAAGCTTTGACCTATAGAGTTATCCGAAATTAACGATTGAAGAAATTGGGGAATTAAGGGAAGTGATAAAAACCTTCTTCATACTGGGTGCTTTAGTTCCATTGTGTGCACTAAAGAAGTCCACAATAATAAGTGTTTTTTTTATTTGTTCAAAAACAACATTAATGTTTATCAAAGACTAACTTAAAAAATGAAGGGATGTTTTGAAATGGCAAATTTAAAACGTAACATGATCGAATTGGTAAGACTGTAGACAAACTCGATCTGACCCAATAAAGTTAGACATATAGTTTAAGCAGCTTCTAAGACCTGAGTTCGGTATTCTATCGGACTCAGGTCTTTTAATTTTCCCTTCATTCGTTTGTGGTTATAGTAATGAATATAATCATCTAATTCCTTTTCAAAGTGCTCCATACTTTCAAACTCTTGGAGATAAAGCAATTCAGATTTTAACAAGCCAAAGAAGTTTTCCATGACTGCGTTATCTAAACAATTCCCCTTGCGGGACATGCTTTGTATAATGTGGGAATCTTTTAACGTTTTTTGATACTTCTTCATTTGATAATGCCAGCCTTGATCGGAATGGAGGATGACCGTATCTTCTGGTTTTAGGTGTTTAATCGCCTCATCTAACATATCTCCAACAAGTTTATAAACGGGCCGTTTCATCACTTTGTAGGCAATCATTTCACCATTACATAAATCAAGGATAGGGGATAAGTAACGTTTCTCCCCAAATAAATGAAATTCTGTTACGTCCGTTACCCATTTTTGATTCATTTTCTCTGCTTGAAAATCTCGTTGTAAAATATGGGGGGCAATTCGACCAACATGCCCCTTATAAGAACGACTTTTTCATTCGGACTAAACATTTTAAGCCCATATCGTTCATGAGGCAGTTGATTGTCTTTGGATTGTGAGAAAATCCATATTTTTTTAACTCTTTTGTGATACGACGATACCCGTAACGTCCTTTATGTTCATGATAGATAGACTGAATAGTGGCTTTTACCTTCGAATACTTATCTTCTCGATTCAAGCGTTTTTCCCAATAATAGGACGTGCTACGTGGATATCAGCGACTTTGATTAATGCCACGATCTCATAAATGGACTTTAGTTCATAAATTACTTGCGCTTTGATTTTATTTGTAATTTTTCCTGCATTTGAACTAAAGTATTCAACTTTTTTAAATACGCATTCTCCATTTCCAGTTGTTTAATTCGTTCTTCAAGCGCTTCAACCGAACCTTCAACTTGTTTGGATGGATTGATTCCTTTTTTCATGGATGGTCGCCCCTTTTTCTTAGAAATTAGGGCATCTAATCCATATGCATTAAAATTTTTTCTCCACGTCCGAATTAACGCTGGAGAAGAAATAGTAAACATTGCGGCTGCGTTGTAAGAAGATATACCCGTTTCATTCATATAATTAAGTACATCTATTTTAAACTCCGCAGAATAACTTGTATAGGATTTCTTAAATCCATCGGCTCCTTGAATTTGATATAAACGAACCCATCCTTGAATCATTTGATACGAAACTTCAAATAATTCTTTGAAGCTCCATATAGCTGTGCTTGCCTTCTAGGTAAAGACGCGTAATAAATATTTTTTTTTCGGCAGTAAAATTAGCCATAAAAAAACACCCCGTAAATGTTAGCATGCGGGATTACATCTAGCTGAAGCAAGTTCGGGCAAATGGAAAGGTCAGATTGTCATTTCAAAGCGTGGAAGGTCAAGACTACGGCGCTTCCTCTACTTAGCAACTATGAGTCTTGTGATGAATAACCCTGAGTTTAAAGCCGTCCATTCCCATAATGTAAAGGTAAAGAAGATAAAGAAAATGAAGTCAATCATGAAACTGATAGGTAAACTAGCAAGGATTTTTGTAGGAATAGCACGACGAAACGAGTCTTATTGTCCAAATAAGGTCCAAGTATCAATCCCTTTAGCAGCATAGAAATAAAACATTAGTTATATAGAATGTATCATTTTAAAATAGTTAACTTTAATTTTGAATGTTGTCTTATTCGTAGGATTTCAAATATATACGGAGTATCAGGTTTCTTGAACAAAAGGGCACTGTGACCCATCAGGTTAGCATAACTGGCCTCCACCCCTTGGATAGGCATGACGAAGGAATGAGAGGGCAATTGACCCGTTGAGACATGGGAGGGAAAGCCTCCAGGGACGGCGTGGAGATGTGCATCATGTGGTCAAATGTGGAGTGAAAACTGACTTCTTTATTTAACTATGCCTTCACGAAGCCTAACTGATCTGAACTCCTTTCATTTACCTGTAAGTCCAATTATAAGAGGTATGAAATCCTGAGAATAAGTGAGCATTCGAGAGATATTTGCATCAAACTGAGGGAGTTTAATAAGAGCTGAAATCTCATATTAATATAAGGTGTTTTTGTGAAAATAAACAGATTAAATGGAAAAAAGTTGATTTTAAATCATATTGTGGGTTAATAGGTATATGAGCTGCTTTCGAGGGGATGAACGGGTGCATCAGTTTACTGTATGGTATTTTTTGTACTCTTCCTATTTTAATTATAGCATATAAAAAATGGACAATATAGACTATTTATTCCAATTTACTACTGGTAAAATCAATAGAACATTAATGGTTAGGAGAGATGTAGAATGAGTTCTTTGGCTCTCGGTTTTCAGGAAATAGAAAAAACACAGCATTTGCTCGTTGGGGGAAAGGGGTTAAATTTAGGGGAATTGTCAAAAATTGAAGGGATACAAGTACCAGAAGGATTTTGTGTTACAACAGTGGGATATCAAGAAGCCATCGAACAAAACGAAGCGTATCATGCTTTGTTGGATCGACTCACAATGTTAAAAGTAGAAGATCGAGAACAAATTGGGGAAATCAGCAGGAGGATTCGACAAATCATTATGGAAGTAGAAATCCCTTCCGATGTTGTGAAAGCAGTTATTCACTATCTCTCCCAGTTTGGCGAGGAACATGCTTATGCAGTGCGTTCTAGTGCGACTGCTGAGGATTTACCAAATGCCTCTTTTGCTGGTCAACAAGACACCTATTTAAATATTATCGGCAAAGAATCAATCTTGCAGCATATCAGCAAATGTTGGGCTTCCCTGTTTACGGATCGTGCGGTAATCTACCGTATGCAAAATGGATTTGACCACAGTCAAGTTTATTTATCCGTTATCGTTCAAAGGATGGTTTTCCCACAGGCTTCAGGGATTTTATTTACCGCTGATCCGATTACTTCTAACCGAAAGCTGCTATCGATCGATGCCAGTTTTGGACTTGGAGAAGCACTGGTCTCTGGCTTGGTATCTGCCGATTGTTATAAAGTACAGGAAGATGAAATCGTCGATAAGATGATAGCAACCAAAAAATTGGCTATCTATGGACTAAAAGAAGGCGGAACGGAGACCCAGCAGATCGATCCCGATCAGCAAAAGACTCAAACACTTACTGAACAACAAATTTTACAACTAGCACGCACCGGAAGACAGATCGAAGCTTATTTTGGTTGCCCGCAAGATATCGAATGGGGTTTGGTTGATGATACATTTTATATTGTCCAGAGTCGGCCAATCACTACTTTATACCCGATCCCTGAAGCGAATGATCAAGAAAATCACGTTTACGTATCTGTCGGTCACCAACAAATGATGACCGATCCCATGAATCCACTGGGATTGTCTTTTTTCCTGTTAACTACTAATGCACCCATGCGTAAAGCTGGTGGAAGGTTGTTTGTTGATATCACACATATGCTGGCTTCACCTGGCAGCAGAAAAATGTTATTAGATGGCATGGGACAACACGATCCGCTCATGAAAGACGCACTCATTACCATAATAGAGCGAGGAGATTTCATAAAATCTTTACCAAATGATAGGCAAGAACAGAGTTCCGGTAAAAGCAATAAAGGTGTGTCGTCTACGGATTCTAGGGGACAAATCGAAAACGACCCGACCATCGTTTCTGATTTGATTAAGAGCAGTCAAACATCGATAGAAGAGTTAAAACAAAACATCCAAACGAAATCAGGATCAGATTTATTTGATTTTATTCTGGAAGATATCCATATATTAAAGAAGATTTTATTTGACCCACAAAGTTCAGCTGTGTTTATGGCTGCTATGGATGCTTCATCATGGATCAATGAAAAAATGAACGAGTGGTTAGGTGAAAAAAACGCAGCAGATACGCTTTCTCAGTCTGTACCAAACAATATTACTTCGGAAATGGGTCTGGCGCTATTGGATGTCGCAGATGTGATTCGTCCATATCCAGAAGTAATTGATTATTTACAACATGTAAAAGATGATAACTTTTTGGATGAACTGGTTAAGTTTGATGGTGGACAGGAAACCCAAGACGCTATCCATGATTATCTCAGCAAATACGGAATGCGATGTACCGGAGAAATCGATATTACTAAAACTCGTTGGAGCGAAAAACCAACTACACTTGTCCCTGTGATTCTTGGTAATATCAAAAACTTTGAGCCTAATGCCAGCAATCAGAAATTTGAGCAAGGGCAACAGGAAGCTTTGAAAAAAGAACAAGAGTTATTAGATCGATTGAAACAACTACCGGATGGTAAACGAAAAGCCGAAGAAACCAAACGAATGATCAGCCTAATCCGGAATTTCATCGGTTATCGAGAATATCCAAAATACGGCATGGTTAATCGCTACTTCGTTTATAAGCAGGCTTTGATGAAAGAAGCCGAAAAGCTCGTACAAGCCAAAGTCATTCGTGAAAAAGAAGATATATACTACCTCACTTTTGAAGAACTTCATGAAGTCATACGCACAAATAAATTGGATTACCAGATCATCAGCAAACGAAAAGAAGAGTACAAATTCTATGAAAAACTAACTCCACCACGTGTTATCACGTCTGATGGTGAAATCATTGTAGGTGAGTACAAACGAGAAAATCTCCCAGCCGAAGCTATTGTAGGTCTACCTGTTTCTTCCGGAGTTATTGAGGGACGTGCGCGTGTCATCTTAAACATGGAAGATGTTGATCTAGAAGAGGGAGATATATTGGTCACCTCCTTTACTGACCCTAGCTGGACACCATTGTTTGTATCCATAAAGGGCTTAGTCACCGAAGTTGGTGGACTGATGACCCATGGAGCAGTTATCGCACGTGAATATGGCTTACCAGCGGTTGTAGGGGTGGAAAATGCCACCAAGATAATAAGAGACGGGCAACGAATTCGCGTGCATGGAACAGAAGGGTATATCGAAATAATATAAGTAGTGAATACTTCCAGATTTAATCAGTAGCACCGCACCAGTGGTTACCAGAGCGGTGACTTACAATCCTACCATTGGGACCAAAAGTTGAAGCCAACTTTATCGGTGGTGCATACTTACAAATGATAGTTACCGATCCAACGCCACTCAAAACATCAATATGGCCGATTTTCCAAATGTGGAGACCGGCTTTTTATATATAATTTTGTGAACGCTATAATTTAAACTAAATGGAGTGTTAGTTCCATAGGGCATAAAGGAAGACCACAATAAGTGGTCTCAGTTTGTAGACAAAAGGGGTTCGGAATTAAAAAATTCTGAACCCCTTTTGAAATTCCCTTTGAATTTTCTCCTAAAGTTAGGAGATTGGGGCTCTACGAGCCCACTATGTTAGGCCATTTTTGGACCTCGCCATGTCCAATTGGCCATCTTCTTTAAATTAATGGCAGCGAAAGTAAGCATCGCCTGCATCGACAATTTTTTAAGTCCCCTTAAAGTTGTCCAACGCATACCATGCTTTTCTTTTGCATCTGCGAATACACGCTCAATCGTTTCTTTACGTTTCGCATATATAGGTTTTACTGAATTAATTGACGATGAAGAAAATGGAGTTTTAGTTCAATATAGGATTGCAAGCAGAAACGATGATATCTATGTTCAATCATCCGAATACAACCCTAGCGATGGGAATAGCTGGTTTAAAAAAGGTAGTAAAGGAAATTCAACAATAAATTTATGCAGATTCTTGGGACGTTTTGTCAGGTCAGCACTTGAAAATCGTCAATTGAAAATTAAAAACCTACAATTAGTCAAAAGGATTGATACCGAAATTAAACATAAAAAAACAGTCAAGTTCATTCTGAACTGACCCAGGATTCGAATGGCGGGTCTTTTGGTTTATAAGTTCCATAGGGGTGCACTAAAAAAGACCACAATAATGAACTGCACCCCAATTGTTAGACACCATCGCGGTAAAAAACCGGCTAGCTATCAATTGCTTCGTACGAGCTCTATGCCAATAGCTTAATGTGAACTTATTTTTCATGCTGAAGATCAGCTGCCCTTCAAATATCAAGATCAATGGTTCTCCGTATGGGTAGGGTCTGAACTTCCATCTAAAAGAGCAGGATCTATAATGATTCTTGGGTAAATGGCTTCTTTTTTCAAATTGATATGCTTTGATAAAGCGTGATCCAAATGATACATTACCTTCGCTTTCATTTTTCCCCTCGTTTTGAGCAACAAAGTTTTCAATAGTTTTTAAAGCTTTTAGAAGGTCTTCAAAATATTTGGATCTTCTTTGCTTTTTGCAACTAAATTACTAAATCCTTAGATATCTAAAAAGGCACTCAAACAATTCGTATATTGTAGTTGCTGCTCATTTAGGTATCCTTTC
Organism: Peribacillus sp. YIM B13482; assembly: GCF_042787975.1. NCBI lineage: Bacteria > Bacillati > Bacillota > Bacilli > Caryophanales > Bacillaceae > Peribacillus > Peribacillus sp. YIM B13482. The sequence continues at coordinate 13,284 of NZ_JBHZPF010000059.1, read as the reverse complement.
TCCATAGAAATCTCCTCGTTTTTCATAAAATTTCATGGGTTGGAAATATATTATTATCCCCTTTATAAGTATAATCTCAACAACTTGTTACATCTCTTCCTCAATCCTGTATTTAAATAATTTCTCATTGTAAACAAAAAGAACCTTCTCTTGGGAGTTTACATAAGCTAAATCAAATAAAGAATTGAGGGGGAATTACTAAAAATGTATGGTTTAATAAATGATGATATAAATGTAAATGATTTAAGAAGAATTGGTTTTGGTGGAGGGCACTTTGGAGGTTTTGGTGGAGGGCACTTTGGAGGTTTTGGGAGACCATTTGGATTTGGAAGACCGTTTGGATTTGGAAGGCCATTTGGTTTTGGCTTTCCTTTTCTAGGAGGGCTTGCTGCAGGAGCGTTGCTTGCAGGGCCATATTATGGTGGCTATGGATATGGTGGCTATGGGTATGATGGCTATGGATATGATGGCTATGGATATCCAGGATATGCTCCATACCTATCCCCATATTCATACTACCCTTATTGAGAAAAGAAGTTAGTGGCTAAGAGCAAATATGAGAGAGCGAATATGAAATTGTACAGATACTTCTAATTTTAAAGCCCTTATCTTTAAAGTGGGGCTTAATTTTTATTAAAAAGGTAAATCATCAGGAATTACGGGGTTAACCTTCTTCACTAACTCCGTAATATCAATGTCTCCATTATAAACAACTTTAAAATCACCACTAAAAGCAAATTCCCCTTTTAATCTGTTGAATCCATTCGTATGCGGCAATTGCAGCTGCCAATCTGAATAAGTAGCTCAGAAACTTCATGAGTTGCGGGTAAAGTTCAAATAAGGCTCTCTCCTTATTTGGTGAGGGGTTAAAGAGCGTTCGTTCGTATATAATGGGTAAAAAGGGAGGTTCTCTTTTGATGTCTATTCGTGACCGAGTAATTCTAATTTCGTCTAGTAATGCTACTGAAGAAAAAAACATACTGGAAACAATTCCTCAAAACAAGCCACCTTCCATTATGGGATTAGCTTTTCTGGGGTATCTTGGTAGAACCATTCTTGAAGTTATAGAAAAACATGTGATAGTCAATTATTCACATTTAATAGAATTGAAAAAAATTCAAGAGATATTCAAAATGATACATATGATGTTCCATTACATATAATTGGATATGAGGGAACCATCAACCCACCTTTTAAGTTAAAAATATACTAAATATAGTGTGATTTCATACAAACATCGGTATATTAACCTTATCTCATTCCCTTAGGATATCTGAGTTGCTTTTTCTCTATTTCCTTTTTCAATGCGGATGAATAACGGAATAATGAGACTTAGAAGTAGTATTCCGGCCAACGATGCAAAGGTAATCAAATGACAGCCACTTTTGACCAATGCAATTGATACAATTGGTCCGATAGAGGCACCTACGAAAGCCATAAACATATGAAACGAAACAGCTATACCACGAGAAGATCCAGCTAGTTGTCCAATTAATGAAATGATGGTAGGAAGGGTCAAGGCAATACCTGTAACTAACTTACATTCCAATGATACCAACAGCTCGAATCAATAATATTTGCCAGTGGTTAATCCAAAATTAGGACCACTTAGATAACTTACTAGGGTTGTATAATAGCCAGCTAGTGAAATAAAGAGCACTGTTGAAATAATATAGTAAATAGGTAAGTCTTTTTTATTAAATATTACTCCAATTTAATAAAATAAGAGAAAACAGACCCTTTAGGTTTCTTATTTGCATCCCTTGGTATAAAATAGGCGATTAATATAGCGGATATAAAAAGGACAGACTTTGCAAGGAGAGAAGTCTGTCAAAAAACAAATCAAGTCAATAGATTCCGTTAGAAATACACTGCTATATCGTATCTACATATTATTTGTACCAGAACCCATATTACCATTATGATCTCAATACCATTACTATTTGGGTCCTACCTCGGCCCAAACCCTTATTAGAAAGCAAAGCAAGTACAACCGATACCCCATTTAGTTCCATCATTTCCTATTACGGTATGAGTGTGTTGATGGAGAGGGTTACTGCAACTATGTTTGTGATCATGGGCATCGTGAGAAAGTATATTGTCGGCTAGGTTAGCACCACCATAACCATAAACTCCCGTCGGTGACCAATCAGGTGATGCTGGCGGCAATTCAGGTGATAAATTTTTAAATTCATCATTTCCATAAACAACCTGCCCACCCATAATGGTGAGTAATGATTCAAGGTCTTTGATTTCTTCTTCTGGCACAGTAAAGTAGTCAGAAGACAATACAGCAATATCAGCAAACTGACCTACTGCAAGTGTACCCTTTTTATCTTCATCACCGGAGAACCATGCACTTCCTTTGGAATATAGTTCCAGAGCTACTTTTCTGTCAAGTTTATTCTTTTCATCGTATATCGAAAGACCACCAATGGTTTTTCCTGCAACCATCCAGTAAAGAGCAACCCAAGGGTTATAGCTGGAAACCCTGGTTGCATCACTACCGGCGCCAACAGGTATACCCAGGTCTAGCATACGATAAATCGGAGGAGTATGCTTTGCAGCTTCCTTTCCGTATAAATCAACAAAGTATTCACCTTGGAAAGCCATGCGGTCTTGGATGGCAATACCGCCATTTAAAGCCTTAACACGTTCCATACTACGATCTGAGATTGTTTCTGCATGGTCAAACCACCAGCGTAGACCATTAAATGGAATTTCTCTGTTGACTTCCTCAAAAACATTTAAGAAACGTGTTATTGATTCGTCATAAGTTGCATGTAAACGGAATGGCCAACGGTTTTCCACCAATAGAGAAATTACTTTCTTTAAGTCAGCTTCCATCACCGTAGCTAGGTCGGGCTGCGGCATTTGAAATTTTTCAAAATCGGCTGCCGAGAATACTAACATTTCTCCAGCACCATTCATTTTATACTTATCATTTCCTTGACCCGGAGAAACAATTTTTGCCCATGAAGCAAAGTCTTCATATTCATGATCTGGATTTTGCGTAAATAGATTATAAGCAATACGTAAAGTTAATTGATCCTTCTCGGCTAAATGTTCAACAACTTTGTAATCATCAGGATAATTTTGGAATCCGCCACCTGCGTCAATGGCACTTGTGATACCTAATCTATTTAATTCGCGCATAAAATGGCGAGTAGAGTTAATCTGATCGTCAATATTAAGTACTGGAGCTCTACCCAAACTTGAATATAGAATAGAAGCGTTAGGATTGGCAATTAAAAGACCCGTTGGATTACCTCGTTTATCTCGCTGAATTAAACAGCCCGGAGGATCTGGGGTATCTTTTGTGTATCCCAGTGCACGCAACCCTGCACGATTTACAAGTGCTCTATCATAAAGATGTAGCACAAAGACAGGTGTGTCTTCAGAAACAGCATTAATCTCTTCCAAAGTTGGCATCCGTCTTTCTTTAAATTGAAATTCAGACCAACCTCCAACTACTCTTACCCACTGGGGAGCAGGTGTACGCCTTGCCTGCTCTCTAAGCATTTCCAGAGCAATAGCAAGTGATGGCACACCTTCCCAGCGCAATTCCATATTATAATGAAGACCGCCACGAATAACGTGTATATGAGAGTCATTCAAGCCCGGAATAGCTCTCTTTCTTTTAAGGTCTATTTTTTTGGTATTTTCTGTGGCACTATCAAGAAGCTCATCTCCACCTACTGCAGTGATTAAACCATCAGTTATGGCGATAGCCGATACCTCAGGTTGAGATGGGTCAAGGGTAGTGATTTTTCCGTTATATAAGATCATATCCGGTAAATTCATGTTCACACCTCGTCTACTTCCTATTATTCTGTAACCATAGATGAAATATTTTACCGAGAATCGGCATTACTACCCATGATAGCAAGGACACTATACATACTGAAACAAAAAAAGCTGACATAATAGGAATCATATTTTTTATAATAGGTCCTACCACTTTAGGAACCAACATGCTAAGAGGCCATACACCAAGAACGGTAACAATGGACATTTTCCATTTTGGCGGTGGAACTGGCATTTTCGGAGTAACAAACCAATAAGCCAAACTGCTTTCAGTTTTGTACGTTGGATTAGTAGCTTGAAATAGTTCTGCCTTTTTTAACAAATCTCGACGAATATCTGATTCTTGCCAAGCACGAAGATGCTCATACGTATCAAAGCGAAAAACAACAGTATACTCTCTGGATCCGTTATTGGGGACTATTAGATTTACGCCTAAATGCCCTGGAAATTTAGTAGCGGCAGCTTCGATTTCATGTCTCCACGTTTCAAACTGTTTTTCTCTACCTTCTTGAATTTCCCATGTAACAATCGTTGTTACTGGACCACCAGCATCCATAGTGTTCCCTGTATGAGTTTCTCCGACAGTTACTCTTTCTTGATTCATATTTTCCTGCTTGGAGGCGCGCCATGTACCATAGTATATGCGTATTCCACACCTTGACCATAAGCGCCAGTGTGTTCTTTTACAATATCCATAACAGCATCATAAGTGTCTTTGCGTGCCCAGTCACGTTGGTATTCAAGTAAAACTTGAATTGCTGTCACTGGAATTGCTCCAGCTTGTTCTACACGACGCATAGCAGCGTTATGTGCTGTCAAACTAGTACCACCTGAAGCATCATCAACTGCATAAACTTCAAAGCCAGCTTTAATTGCTTCAAGCACAGGGAATGCAAGGCAAACTTCAGTCCAAAGTGCTGCAAATATCAATTTTTTTCTACCTGTTGCTTTAACTGCCTCAACAAATTTTGAATCTTCCCAAGAGTTCATTGAACTACGTTCTATAATTTCATGGTTTGGAAATATGTCAAGAATTTGTGGCCAAAAATAACCAGAAAAGCTTTGTGTTTCAACTGTAGTAAGTATAGTAGGTACGTTAAAAGCTTTTGCTGATTTAGCAAGCAGCATAACGTTATTCATTAATGTTTGCCTGTCAATGCTTGCAACTCCAAAAGTCATTTGAGGCTGAAAATCGATCAAAATTAATGCACTGTTCTCCGGAGTTAACAATTCTAAATTACTCATAATAAAACACTCCTTTTTAAAATTTTTTCAAATAAAGTTTTTTGAAACAATTTTAATATTTTTTAAAGGCAATTATTAGTTTCAGCTGTAATCGTAAAAATAAAAGCCTTGCTATACTTCTTATTTAAAAAGTAGCGCTGATTAAATCAGCGCTACTTTTATGCTATCCACTTTTAAAAAAAGTGATTTATAGCTATTTCTTAGGAATAAATTTATGCATTTTGTTTACTAAGATCTCGCTGAGCTCCCATATAGCTTCCAATTACATTTTGATAGCCTGGAAGATTACTAGCAAGCAAATTGCCAAAACCTTCGACATCGTTGCGCCAATCGCGTTGTAGTTCGCATGCTACGCTAAACCAGTTCATAAGTTGCACGCCACTATGTGCCATACGCGTATTGGCAGCTTCTGCAACTTGTTTACTGAAAGTTCCTGAAGCATCAGTAACAGCAAATACTTCATACCCAGCCTTTATAGCGGAAAGTGCCGGGAAAGCAACGCAAACATCCGTAACTACGCCCGCGATAATAAGTTGTTTCTTTCCAGTTTTTTTGATTGCATTTACAAAATCATCATTATCCCATGCGTTAATTTGTCCAGGACGAGCTATTTTGGGCTCGTTAGGAAAAAGATCAACCAATTCTTGCATTAGTGGTCCATTAGGTCCGTTTTCAAAGCTTGTTGTTAAAATAACTGGTAAATCAAAAAACTTAGCAGTGTGAGCAAGAGCCAAAACATTGTTCTTAAATTCATCAACACCATAGTCACGAACTAGTCCAGCCATAAGGCCAGTTTGATGATCCACTAAAAGAACGACAGCATCATCTTTGGAAATACGAGAATAGAGATCAGACATTATGTATTCCTCCTAAAAATTAAGTAATCGAAGAAAGTTTAAATACTATAATAAATTCCTTCGTTTGTTACAATCGATTTATAACTAAACTGATTGTTAATATTAGTTTATCTATAAACTTAAGACAAGTCAATAATTTCATTACATGTCATAAAAAACCAATTAGATGTTTTCTTTAATGCTTCTATTTATCTAAAGCAGGAGTTTTATCTATCCAATTTATAAATTGTTGTAAATAACGCTGAAGATAACGTTTTGTCTTTTCGTCAGTAAGCACTTTCTGATCGGAATCAATCTTTTCATGTACTTGAGAAATCAGCACTTTTTGAAATGGAAGAACATGAACTTGCATAGTTTCTAGTATTTCTCTGATTTGCATCTGAGCATAAACAGTACCTAACCCCCCAGGAGTTGCTCCAATTAGGCCAACCGGTTTTCTGCTAAGAACAGCGGATTCCCGAGGTCTTGATGCCCAGTCCAATGCATTCTTTAATACGCCTGGAATTCCAGAATTGTACTCTGGACTTACAATAATGATACCGTCAACGTCCTGGATAGCAGATTTAAATGATGTCACTGTTTCTGGAACACTTATTTCTAAGTCTTCATTAAAAAAAGGTAGATTATTTATCTCGATCCAACGAAATTGATGGGAATCATCCATCTCAGTTAATGATTGAGCAATGATTCGATTATAAGAGTTTTTTCGTAAACTACCACAAATAAGGCCAATGGTCTTAGACATAAATTTCCTCCTCTGTTAAAATCACCTCATCGTACCATGATATGGAAAAATTAAAAAAGTGGCTTTATGCCTAATCTCAAACTGTTTAATTTAATGAAGTGTTTATTACAAAAAATCTAGGATGTAAGGATTTCTCATTAGTTTTCTTATTATTGGCTAGTGTTTGCAGCTATGGCAAATAGACTATATCTATATTATTTTATTTTCCAATCACTTTATATTTCCAGCATACTAGTAACTATAAAAAAATTGGAGGGAGTGCAGAAATGGAAGAAAAGAAAGTCACCATAAATATCTATCTGCTTCTCTGATTGAATAAAGGTGAATCTTCTTGCTATTTCAAATAGTAATCGCAAATTCAATATAGCTTCCTGGTGAAACTTCAATAATGACAACCTTAACTATAACTATTTTCTCCTTCTGAACTATTTCATATGAATCATTGGAAATCATTTATCATCAATATCACTTTGATATCGAAAATGTTGGGCGATGCCCCTTTATTTAACCAAACTTAATAATGGATATAGTGAATAATTTTCAAGATTCTTTTTTTAATAAAATTAAAGATCAAATATTTATAGACAATAAAAAACTTCGCATAAAGGAAAAAACACCCTTAAAGTCGTATATACAATTATCGACAAATTGGCGATGCTTTTTTAAGGTTAGTGTCTAACCGGAATAAAAATGGGAGTGAAAATAAAATGAGTAAAAAAACGATGGGTATTCACCACATTACTGCAATTGTTGGTCATCCTCAAGAGAATGTTGATTTCTATGCAGGTGTATTAGGTTTACGTTTAGTGAAAAAAACTGTCAATTTTGATGACCCAGGTACCTACCATCTTTATTTTGGTAATGAGGGTGGAAAACCAGGAACAATCATGACATTTTTTCCATGGGCAGGAGCTAGTCAAGGGAAAATTGGTGATGGTCAAGTAGGCGTTACATCTTATGTTGTTCCAAAAGGAGCTATAAAGTTCTGGAAAAAAAGACTGGAATCCTTCAATATTCCTTTTACTGTAAGGGAGCGCTTTAGCGAGGAATACTTGGAATTTGATGACCCACATGGGCTACACTTGGAAATTGTTGAAAGGGAAGAAGGCGAAGTAAATACATGGACCTTTGGCGGGGTAACACCTGAGGTAGCTATTAAAGGCTTTGGCGGTGCTACTTTATTATCGGCCTATCCTGACAAAACGGCTGTATTGTTAGAAAACATATTGGGACTAGAATTAATCGGCAAGGAAGGCGGCTTTGCACGTTACCGTTCTTCAGCAGAAATTGGCAATGTCATTGACTTAAAATTAACGCCAATTGGACGCGGGACAATGGGGGCTGGAACCGTACATCACATTGCATGGCGGGCAAAGGATGATCAAGACCAATTGGAATGGCAAAAATATGTTGAGGAAAACGGATATGAGGTAACTCCTGTACGAGATCGAAACTATTTTAATGCGATTTACTTTAAAGAACACGGGGAAATTCTCTTTGAGATTGCAACAGATCCTCCTGGATTTTCTCACGATGAATCTGAAGCGACGATGGGAGAAAAATTAATGTTGCCAGAGCAGTATGAACAGTTTAGAGAGCAGATTAAACAAAGTATTTTACCATTTGAGGTAAGAGAATTAAAGTTGTGAGCTGGTTAGCTGGTACAAATTATGCAAAATTAGGTGAGATTTTTTCCATAGCGAGACTTAATTAATTTCTTAATCAAAGTAATGAAAAGAATGGGAATGGTGAGGTTGCAAAAAACAACAGGGATCCATCATATTACAGCAATGGTGAACGATGCCCAAAGAAGTATTGATTTTTATGCTGGCATACTGGGGTTAAGACTTGTAAAAAAGACGATAAACTTTGATCGTCCAGAGGTCTATCATCTTTATTTTGGAAATGAAACTGGTCAACCTGGGTCTGTTATAACTTTTTTTCCGTGGTCAAACCAGTTAAAAGGTCGAATTGGCACAGGACAGGTTGGAGTAACCAGTTTTATCATCCCAAATCAATCCATTAAATTTTGGGAAAATCGTTTGAAAAAATTTAGAATTAGGTTTATTCAATCCCTACGTTTTGGAGAAAAATATTTACAATTTCAAGATCCGGATGGTCTCGAAATTGAATTAGTGGAACGTAATGAAGGCCCAAAAAATAATTGGAGTTTTGGAGAAGTCGATTCAGAGGTCGCAATTAAAGGGTTTGGTGGAGCTATATTAATTTCAACTCAACCTAATAAAACTGCGGATGTGCTTGAAAACGTATTAGGGCTCGAATGTCTTGGGCAAGAAGCGAGCTTCCTTAGGTTTAAATCGGATGGTCAGTTTGGAAATACAATTGATATTAAGCTAACTCCTTCGGTTCGCGGGCTAAAAGGGGCCGGAACTGTTCACCATATCGCATGGAGGGCAAAGGATGACCAAGATCTTTTGAGATGGAGAACACTTCTTCAAGATAAGGAGTATTATCCGACTGAGATTCGTGATCGAAACTACTTCAATGCTGTGTATTTCCATGAACAAGGTGGTATCCTTTTTGAAATAGCGACCGATCCGCCAGGCTTTTCCGTTGATGAAGCTGTCGCTGAGCTTGGTAATAAACTGATGTTACCATCTTGGCTGGAGCCAAAACGAGAAGAATTAGAAGAAGCCTTACCTACTGTGGAAGTTCGCGTTCTGGAGGGAGATCAATCATGAAACATATATTTAATAAGGGTAAAGATTCAACGAAACCAACGTTATTATTACTGCATGGTACTGGCGGAAATGAATTAGATTTATTACCTATAGCGGGAAGAATTGATGACGGGGCATCAGTGCTAAGTGTCCGCGGAAATGTATTGGAAAATGGAATGCCTCGATTCTTCCGGAGATTAGCTGAAGGTGTATTCGATGAGGAAGATCTGATTTTCCGTACAAAAGAATTAAATGAGTTTCTTGATGAGTCTGCTGCAAAGTATAATTTTGATCGAGACAACATGATAGCTATTGGATACTCAAATGGAGCTAATATAGCTGCTAGTCATTGGGAAAATAGTGGGCATCAATTGACTGTTGATGAAGTTGAAGCTGCGGCTTACTGGTATCGCAGGGTCTTTTAAAATTTGCAAGTGAAATCGACAAATAAGCCTTGAAATTTTAGGAACTGCTGTGATTCCTAATTCCCTTAATTGGAGATACCCCAATTGGAGTTGCTTAGAAATCTCTTATTCGATTTTGCAGTTTTAATTTTTTTCAATGATTTACACACCTTGGTTTAAACAAATAAATTGTAATCTAATATATTTTTTCATAATTTTGCAATTTTAATAGTTGGGAATATAATAATCCTATAAACATTTTGTAAAAAAAGTATTTTAAATGTTTTGGATAAAGAGTTTTTTTGATCAGCTAAGCAAGAATATAGGGTTAATAAAGAAACTTCATGGGAGGAATTTTATATGGCAAAATTTACTGTAGGTAATGAAAATCATGCTCCAATTGAACTTTATTATGAGGATCAGGGTTCAGGGAAACCCATTGTCTTAATACATGGTTGGCCTTTAAGTGGACGCTCTTGGGAATATCAGGTGCCAGCTCTTATTGAAGCAGGTTACAGAGTCATAACATATGATCGCCGAGGATTTGGAAAATCATCTCAGCCGTGGGAAGGATATGAATATGATACACTTGCTTCTGATTTACATAAACTGTTGGAACATTTAAATCTTCAAAATGTCACACTTGTTGGTTTTTCTATGGGTGGAGGTGAGGTAGCTCGGTACATTAGTTCGTATGGAACAGATCGTATTGAAAAGGCTGTTTTTGCTGGAGCAGTTCCTCCTTATTTATACAAATCAGAGGATCATCCTGAAGGAGCATTAGATGATGCAACAATTGAAGAATTCAAAAGTGGCGTGATAAATGACCGCCTTGCATTTCTTGACAAATTTACAAAGGGATTTTTCGCGGCTGGTAATCAAACAGATTTAGTTAGTGAGCCATTCCGTTTATATAATCGGGATATTGCAGCTAGTGCCTCTCCTAAGGGAACGCTCGATTGTATAACGGCCTTTAGTAAGACAGATTTTAGAAAGGACTTGGAAAAGATCAATATTCCTACTCTTATTATTCACGGTGACTCTGATGCAACTGTACCTTTTGAGTTAAGTGGAAAACGTACATATGATTCCATTCCTGGTAGTAAACTCGCTCTAATAAAGGGTGGTCCGCATGGATTACACGCAACTCATCCAAAAGAATTTAATGAAGCGTTACTAACATTTTTAAAAGGCTAATAAAGTAATGATAGTTTTACTTAAATGAGAAAAAGCATTCTTTGTTAATAATATCGTATGAATCAGGTGTTGAAGAACTCGTTATCCGTATGCACTTTAGTTGAAAAAACAGCACAAAAGGATCTTCGTTTGGGGCTGTTGACAAATACCCCTTTAAATAAAGAAAGATGAACATCTACTGAATGTAGTGTTTATCTTTTTTTTGTTTACTATATTTTGTATCCGGTTATTAAATTCTTTAGTTTGTCAACAGTCCCGTTTGAAGATCCTTTTTCAGTACCGATAATAAACATATGAAACTGGAATATCCTAAACGTTGTAAATTCGCGTTTTGTTGGTAGGACCCGGGGCCTGCCAACCTTATGACATTATACCCACGCTAATTTTTTGGAAGTTTAATTTTTAGCTTTCATATGCTAAAGGATAACTTTAGTTTCCCTTTGTGCCCTTTCTCTGTAGATTGATTCCCTTTATAAGATAAAGTTAAGTGTATAATTAATTAAAATAATTCAATTTTGTTACACTTTTTAAAGCAAAAGCTGAATGACAGTCCGTCTGCTAGTCATCCAGCTTTTTTTCGTTGTGTTATTTTAGATTATTATATTCCTCATCAGTTACGGGTTCTAACCAATCCGTTTCACCCGGTGCCATTGCTAAGTGTACAATCCAACTGTCTTTTGTGGCACCATGCCAATGTTTCACATCGCGGAATATTCACCACATAACTCGTTTTAAGTAATTGAGCTGATTTTCCTTCTTCCTGATACCAACCTTCTCAAACAGTAACTAATAAAACTTGCCCAACTTTGTGTGAATGCCAGCAATTGCGAGCTCCTGGAGCAAAGGTTACATTTTCAACTGATGTGTTAATTGGTCATTTGCCAATTTTCATTCCCATTTTCTCTTAAAATTTGATTAAATGAATAATCTTGTTTTTTCATTTTATAATTTACACAATCTGATGTATTTTTATGGATTTGAAATAAAGTCGCGATGTTTTGTCTCTATAAAAAAGTTCCCTTCCTTAGAAAAAATTAAGGGTACTTAAATAAAAATAAGTTTTCAAAACCGAAAGTTTTTCCGGTACTTTTCCCGGCAGACCTTATGCCAATATCTGAAAAAATCCCAATCGTAAATTAATATAAGTCCATTCTCATTTTCAATCAAATTCAATCTTGATCCAATCGTTTTTCTAAGGCTGTTCTCCTATAATTCTTGCCCCGTCAGGGTTCTGACGGTTCCCTGTTTTTTCAGTTGGTTCCCTCATGCCATTAAACCGTATCCTTTTCAGTGTTTTTCCTCACTTTTTCGACCCAGGTGGACTCTCCGTTTTCGTTCAGTTCTTTCCAGTGAGGAACGGAATTTTTTTGCGGGGACATAGTATATGGGCTGAAACTTTTGATAAAGATGTGTTCATGTAATTTCCTCTTTCTACCGCCACCTCTTTAAAATCAGTCAGATGTTTTTTCCCTCCTCTTTCGGGAGGTAAGAATGTTCGGTTTTACTACATAAATTTTAAAAGAAGTAAATAAAAAAAAATGGGTTGCACACAACAGCTACTTTGTAATACTATATAGTAGTACTTGGTGATACTAAGTAGCTTGTTAGGATGATATATGAAAGATTTAACTGAAATGCTTAAAGGTGTTCTTGAAGGGGTGGTGCTTCAAAAGATCCATGCTGGAGAAACTTACGGCTATGAAATAACTAAGTACCTAAACGATTTAGGATATGGCGATATTGTGGAAGGAATTGTCTACACCATTCTTGTTCGAATCGAGAAAAAAGGGCTCGTCGAGATTGCGAAGAAAAAGTCAGAGCTTGGACCTGCGAGAAAATTTTACACGTTAAACGCTAAAGGAGAACAAGAGTTAAAGGAATTTTGGGAGCGTTGGACATTCTTAGAAGAAAAAATGAATGAAATAAAGGAGAAAAGAAATGTTAAAAAAAATGATGCAAGAAAAAAGAGAATATCGTGCCTATAAAAAACGAGTGAATAAATTACCAGAAGAATACAGAAAGGCGATGAAAGCAATTGAAAAATACATGTGGAATTTTGCAAAGGGATCAGGCATGTTTGAGATTTTGAAAAATATTTTAGAGATGTTTGAGAATAGTGCTACGGATGGCTTATGCGTACGAGATGTAGTAGGAGATGATATTGCCGAATTTGCCGACTCATTATTAGCAGAATTTCCAGAAGAAACATGGATGGATAAAATGAAAAAAAAATTAAGGGATTCAATTGAGTAAAGGAGAGAGAGCCATGAATTTGAAGTGAACCCAAAAAGTTAGACACTTTATTTAATTAGGCAGCCTTGAGGGCATGAACCCGGTAATCTACCGGG
>NZ_JBHZPF010000058.1:0-27911 GCF_042787975.1 Peribacillus sp. YIM B13482 | reverse complement strand
AGTGAATGTCATGAAAATGCAAAAGAAAACGCCCCAAAATTAAGCTAAAGCGCGCAATTTTGAGGAGGAAATTGAAATTCACGAGTAAAAGCGCAATATCACGAGTAAAGCACCAAAACTCACGAGCAAACCGCCGAAATTGTCCCCAAAGCCATTGACTTTTAGGACAGGCCTTTATTTTTTAGGGGGACGGTGCACCCAAAGAATGAAGCTGGAGAATTGGCGTGCGAAAGGCAAGACAGCCAAAGAAGTCAAGATATTGAAAATGACACTAGCATGGGCGAGTTGTTTCCCCTCGTTTTCGGTGAAAAAGGCAGCCGTTCGTACCAGGATGTCCACAAAAGGCAGGAATGCAGCAACCCCGATGACGTTTAGCCAAATATGTGCATAAGCTGTGAAGGCAGCTTGTCTACCAGACCCGATGCTGGCCATGTATCCGGTGATGCAAGTGCCTATATTGGATCCAAACATGATGATGATTGCGGAAGTGACGGATAACTCCCCATTCATCAAAAAGCTCATGGCTATCCCGATGGTTGCCGAACTAGAGTGAATGAGTGCCGTCAATAATATCCCTGCTAATAGGGCATAACTGATATGGCCCTCTATGTAATTGATGAGCGTTTGTATGGATGGATAGGCTGCAATTGGTGTCGAAAGCGTTTTAAAACCACTCATAGCCGCGAAGATGGCCGAGATTCCGATCAGTGTCATCCCTAAGCTTCGCGATAATACATTTGGCATGAAGCAAAGGAAAGCGCCGCTGATGACACCTGGGATGATCCAACCATCCAAAGAGAAGGTCATGAACTCTGCCGTGAAGGTGGATCCGATATTCGTTCCAAGAATAATCCCGATTGTTTGCGGGAACGTTAAGCTTCCTGCAGAAACGAGGCCGACAGTCATGACCATGACCGCCGAGCTGCTCTGCAAGATCCCTGTAAAGATGGTTCCGGCCATGAAACCCTTCCATGGTTTATCCGTTACTTTTGAGAGGAATGTTTTTAATGCTGCACCGGACATATTGAACAACCCGATTCGTAAAACTGACATACCAGCCAAAAATATCGCAATGAATAGTAGGAATAAAAATAGTTCATACATGACTGTCACCCCTTTAATAACTTATGGTCCGTTAAGGGGAGACATGCTATAAATTGGGTTTCCATGCCGTTGAATGATGGTTTAAAGAAAAATTATGATAATAACATGATAATATTCAAAATAAGTTTGATTTTATTGGTTGACCTGCTAAAGATGATATATTATAATTGTTTAGTACATGTATAACATGTTGACAACTTGAGTTAGTGTGTTGTTTTCGGAGGGAGGGAAAGAGATGTCTAAAACCGTCGTTCGTAAAAACGAATCGCTTGAAGATGCTCTTCGTCGTTTCAAACGTACTGTATCTAAAGCAGGATCGCTTCAGGAAGCTAGGAAGCGTGAATTTTATGAAAAACCAAGCGTAAAACGTAAGAAAAAGTCTGAAGCTGCAAGAAAACGTAAATTCTAAGAGAGGGTGGAAAGATGAGTCTTCTCGAGCGTTTAAATAATGATATGAAACAAGCGATGAAGAACAAGGAAAAGGACAAACTATCTGTTATTCGGATGCTGAAAGCTTCTATTCAAAATGAAGCACTGAAGCAGAGACAAGATTTAACAGATGATGAAGAATTGACAGTGCTCTCTCGCGAATTAAAACAACGCAAAGACTCCCTCCAGGAGTTTGAAAACGCAGGTCGTTCCGATCTCGTGGATAAAGTCCGCACCGAACTAGTATACGTAGAGGCATATATGCCTAAGCAACTTTCAGAAGAAGAGATTTCTAAAATTGTTAAACAAACGATTGAAGAAGTCAATGCAACATCCAAAGCAGATATGGGGAGAGTTATGGGAGCTTTAATGCCTAAAGTTAAAGGTAAAGCGGATGGTTCTCTAGTAAACAAATTAGTACAACAACATCTATCTTAAACTCGAAACTTAAAACTCGAAACCTAACCGCAGGCAAATTGCCTGTGGTTTTTGTGTATTTCCTGGTTTTTGTGCGTATATTATTGAAACGAAGCCACAGATAATATGGGCACTTTCAATTTTATTTGCTTTTTTTGAAACCTTTTTCATATACATACGTAATAACTAAAGAACAGAGTATAGGGTTGCTTCATTTGCTCCTTATTCGAATTTTAGTTGCGGGCTGAATTTTACTGGTAAGTATCTTCCTGAAAATTGGAGGCACTTACAGCGTTTAAGACGGTAAAGGGGGGGGCGTTCTGCCTGAAAATTTGGCGTTATTTATCTGTACTCTTATTTGGATTGCTGTTCACCATGTCTTCATTTGGAGGATCGGTGGTTTCTGCAAAAGAGAAGATCGTTTACCATGTTCCAATTGAAGAAACGGTGGAAAAGGGACTCTCGGCCTTTTTGGAGCGTGCGCTGACCACTGCTGAAGCTGCTGATGCAGATCTTGTGGTATTCGAGGTGAACACCCCTGGAGGCGCTGTGGATGCAGCAGGGGAAATTGCGAAGTTACTGTCCGATTCACCAATTAAGACTGTTGCTTACGTGAATAACAGGGCTTTATCTGCAGGTGCATATATTTCCCTAAGTGCAGATGAGATCTATATGGTTCCAAGTGCCACTATGGGATCAGCGGCAGTGATTGATTCAACGGGGAACGCTGCAGGTAAGAAAGCCCAATCTTATTGGCTGGCTGCCATGAAGACTGCTGCAGAACAAAATGGTCGCGATCCCATATTCGCTCAGGCAATGGCGGATGATGACATCGACCTTCCCGAATATGGGGCGGAAAGGGGAAAGTTGCTGACATTTACAGCTGAACAGGCAAAAAAGGCTGGTTATAGTGAAGGCACCGTCTCTGGGAAAACGGAGTTGTATAGTATACTTGGGGTTGAGGATGCCGATATTCGGTCAATCGAAGAAAGCTTTCCAGAGAAACTTGCCCGCTTTTTGACCAATCCGATTGTCGTCCCCATTTTATTGACGATAGCAGGAATCGGGATTGTGATTGAATTGTTTTCACCTGGTTTTGGAATTCCGGGGGTAATTGGGATCTCCAGTCTTGTCTTATTCTTCTATGGTCATCTTGTCGCTGGTATCACCGGGTACGAATCGTTAGCGATGTTCATCATTGGGGTCATTCTTGTATTAGTTGAGTTTTTTATCCCAGGGGGGATTATCGGGCTGCTTGGATTTACGGCGATTGTGGGGAGTTTATTCCTCGCATCAGGTGATCCGGTTAATATGACGATATCCTTGCTAATTGCGGTCACCGTATCCATTTTGGTATTCATCCTACTTGTAAAGGTGTTTGGAAAACAAATGAAATTTTTCAGGAAAATGATATTAACCGATGCAACAAAAACGGAACAAGGATATGTCAGCAATCCGAATCGAGTGGATTTATTAGGTGTGGAAGGGAAGGCCCTTACAGATTTGAGGCCCTCAGGAACAGCTTTAATCAAAGATGAAAGAGTGGATGTCGTGACTGAAGGAAGCTTTATTTCCAAAGGGTCGTCGATCATGATCGTTAAAGTTGAAGGATCTAGGGTGGTCGTCCGGGAAATTCCGAATTCAGATTAAAAAATTTTAAGAAACAGGAAGGATGAATCATTAAGTGATAACTTCAGGAACGATATTTATTGTACTGGCAGTGATTGCTGCCATAATCGTATTGGCAGTGTTTTTCACATTCGTACCAGTAATGTTATGGATTTCCGCTTTAGCGGCAGGAGTCAAAATCAGTATATTTACATTAGTAGGGATGAGGCTTCGCCGTGTTATACCAAGCAGGGTTGTCAATCCGCTTATCAAGGCCCATAAGGCTGGAATCAATGTTTCAACGAATCAATTGGAGAGCCATTACCTTGCAGGCGGTAATGTCGATCGCGTAGTGAATGCTTTAATTGCTGCAGAACGTGCCAATATCGTGTTACCTTTCGAACGGGGTGCAGCTATTGACCTTGCAGGTCGGGATGTACTGCAAGCCGTTCAAATGAGCGTTAACCCGAAAGTGATCGAAACTCCTTTCATCTCTGGTGTAGCGATGAATGGTATTGAAGTGAAAGCAAAGGCGAGGATTACGGTCCGTGCCAATATTGAACGTCTAGTCGGTGGTGCCGGCGAAGAGACAATCATTGCCCGTGTAGGTGAGGGGATCGTATCGACGATCGGTGCTTCGAAAATGCATACGGATGTACTTGAAAACCCCGATTTGATTTCAAGAACGGTTTTATCAAAAGGGTTGGATTCTGGAACGGCATTCGAAATTCTTTCCATTGATATCGCTGAAGTGGATATCGGGAAAAATATTGGGGCCATATTACAGACTGACCAAGCTGAGGCCGATAAGAAAATAGCCCAGGCAAAAGCCGAAGAGCGCCGTGCAATGGCTGTTGCACTTGAACAGGAAATGGTTGCCCGTGTTCAGGAAATGAGAGCGAAGGTTGTTCAATCAGAAGCGGAAGTTCCGTTGGCAATGGCCGATGCACTGAAAAGCGGAAATCTGGGAGTGATGGATTATATGAATATCCAAAACATCACGGCAGATACGGATATGCGCGATTCCATCAGTAAAATATCCGAAAATCCAAAAGATAGCAATAACAACAATAATAATAATTAGGTCAGGGAAGGGAGGTCTTTAAATGGGAGATATTATTGATTTCTTTCTCAAGAACCCATTCCTTATCATTGTCTTGATCGGTATTTTTACGTCCATGTTAGGAAAGAAAAAGCAGCCTCAGCAAAATGATGATCCAAACAGGCCTCCGAAAAAGAACTGGCAGGAGGTCATACGGGAGCTTCAAGGTGAAATGTCACAAGGGGATCAGCAGCAAAGGCCTGCCCCTGCTCCCGTAAGGAAAGTCGAACAGCAGGCAACGCAGGCTGTTGAAGTAAACGATGAGACGAAGAATGAAGCGAACAAAAGGATTGCTGAGCTTAGACGGCTTCAGCAGAAGTACGATCAAGAGCGTTTATATCAAAAAGCGAAGGCAGATCAAATTACATCAGCGATATCTGATAACAGCAGTCCGGTCTATCGCAAAGGACCTTCTTTTGGCAAAAAGCAGCTGATTGATGGCATCATCATGTCAGAAGTGCTGGGACCGCCAAGGGCGAAGCGAAGTCTTCAGAGGTCCAGAAGGTAACAGAGTGCAACACCGGGCTTTTTTCATTACATCCTTGATGCCACGAAAAAATAGGCTTTCATTCCCTTATAATTTTGTGCTAGAACCCTCTTTCATTTCATACATTGAGATGAAAGGGGGTTCTTTTTTATGGCACGCAATTGGGGAAAAAAAGTGAAACAGCTTATGACCAAAACAATGGACCTTCCGCAAGATGTCATGATGGACCTGCCGCGAATTACAATGATCGGACAATTACATATTTATATTGAAAACCATCGTGGCTTATTGGCTTTTACAGACAGCGAAGTGCGATTGATGCTGAAAAATGGGCAGTTGCTGATAAAGGGAAACGCCTTTGTCATAAAGACGATTTTGCCGGAAGAAATCATGCTCGAAGGCAAAATTGACAAGGTTTATTTTATCAATGAATGATCCCGGGAGGTCTCCATGAAAAACCAATGGACAAACTATTATACAGGCTATGTAAAAGTGAAGGCATATGGAAAAGGCGCAGAACGGCTGATTAACATGCTGACGAGAAGAGGGCTGCATATCTGGGATGTGAAGCGCGTCGGCAGCGAAGCCCTGATTTTTCATATGGATGTTAGGGATATCCCTAAACTCCGTCAGGTCATGCGTAAGAGCGATTGTAAAGTAAAATTCATGCAGGGAAAGGGTGTCCCTTTCCTCATGAAGAGGGTTATGAAAAACAGCGGATTTTTAGTGGGCCTGATCGCTTTCCTGCTTTGCATATTTGTACTTTCCAATATGGTATGGGGCATCGAGGTACAAGATGCCAAGCCGGCAACCGAGCATGCCATCCGGAAAGAATTGGACAAGATGGGCGTGAAGATCGGTAAAGTGCAATTCTTTGTTGATGATGTGGATACGATTCAGCGTAAGCTGTCGGACCGGATTGGTGCATTGACATGGGTGGGGGTAGAGCTAAAGGGAACGACATACCATTTCCGGGTTGTTGAAAAACGGCAGCCTAAAGAAGTCGAGAAAACATCTCCACAGAATTTGGTAGCTTCCAAAAAAGCGATCATCACTAATATGTTCGTTGAAAAGGGACAATCTATAGTTAATGTGAATGATTATGTAGGAAAAGGACAGCTTCTTGTTTCAGGACTGATTGGAAAAGAGGATAAACAGGAAATTGTATCCGCAAAGGGAGTAATAAAAGGGAAAACGTGGTATAAAGCGAAAGTGGATGTTCCGTTAAAAACCAAGTTTGCTGTTTTTAACGGAAATGAAACGAGTAGGCACTTTTTGAAAATGGGGGAATTTTCACTGCCTATTTGGGGATTCAAGGATCCGGGATATGAAAAACAGGTAAAAGAAACGACAGTGAGGCCGTTTCACTTTCTTCAATGGGAACTGCCCATTTCTTATAAACAGGTGACCTTAAGGAGCAAGGAAGACATTGTTCGGAGTTATACAGAGGAAGAAGCGGTGAAGGAAGGCAGGAAAATGGCTAAAGCAGAATTGGAAAAGCATTTAGACGAGGAAGATGAAATCGTCGAAGAAAAAATTTTGCACGAAAGCATAGAGAATGGTAAAGTTAAATTATCTATACATTACCAAGTTATTGAAGATATAGCGATTGGACAGCCAATCATTCAAGGAGACTAACGAATGGCAGATGATGTGAAAGTAATTAAGCTGGAAATAGAGTCACCTAATGAAGCGATCGCTTTATTGGGCAATGGGGATTCAAATGTGAAAGTGCTTGAAGAGGAGCTAGGCATTTCCGTCATTACCCGGGGTGAAGCGGTGAGTGTTGCCGGGGATATCGAGCGCGTAACGATGGGACAGGAAATACTTAAGGCACTATTGACAGTGATCAGAAAAGGAATTGCAATCAGCTCTAGAGATGTGCTTTATGCAATTGAATTGGCAAGAAAAGGCACCTTGGAGTATTTTGGTGAATTATATGATGAGGAAATCGCGAAAACGGCTAAGGGGAAATCCATTAAAGTCAAAACTATCGGGCAGAGATACTATATCCAGGCAATAAAGAAACATGACCTGGTATTTGGAATTGGGCCTGCCGGAACCGGGAAGACCTATCTTGCTGTTGTAATGGCGATCAATGCATTGAAAAATGGACATGTAAAACGGATCATCCTGACACGTCCTGCCGTCGAAGCGGGCGAAAGCCTGGGTTTTCTGCCTGGTGATCTAAAAGAAAAGGTAGATCCTTACCTACGGCCGCTGTATGACGCTCTCCATGACCTCCTTGGGATGGAACAGACCCAACGGATGATAGAGCGCGGAACGATCGAAATAGCTCCTCTGGCTTATATGAGGGGCCGTACGCTTGAAGATGCCTTTGTCATTTTGGATGAAGCCCAAAATACGACGGAAGCCCAAATGAAGATGTTCCTGACCCGGCTAGGGTTCGGATCGAAAATGGTCATTACGGGAGATCGGACCCAGATTGACCTTCCAAAAGGCATAAAGTCAGGTCTTATACGGGTAGAAGAGATCTTGAAGAATGTTAAAGGCCTTTCCTTTGTTTATTTTGAGCAAAGTGATGTAGTAAGACATCCGCTTGTCGCCAAAATCATTACTGCTTACGAGCAGGCAAAGTGATAAGAAAAAAATCCGCCATTTTCAATCGGCGGATTTTTCGTGATGTGACTAAATGACCTATCTTTTTGGCTAAAAAGTGGATATGGAACGAAAGAAGGTTTACATTTATCAATACGAGGTGAAAATTTACATGAAAACTGTTATGATTTTACATATCTAGAATAATAAACATCATTTTTTAGGAGGACCTTCCTTGAATCGTATCCAGAAATTTTTCACTAAAATAAAAGGGCTGTTGGTCCATCGCTTTTTTCAAGTGTTATTGTTTATCATACTTGGTTTGTTTGCGTATGGGTTAATGTTCTCCAACGTCAAGCCGGAAAAGGTCGAGGTAGAGCTTTTTAAGCCTTCGGAACAAACAATCCGTTCAACGAAGACTGTGGAAGATACCTATAAGACCGAACAAGAAAAAGAAGAGATTTCAAAACAGGTGGCTGATGTATATTCATTAAAAAAAGAATATGCCAAAAATAAAGTCGATCTGATTTCATCCATCTTCGATTCAGCGATTGAGGTGAATAAAGAAACGGACCCCGATAAAGAGCATGATGATGATGGTAAAGAAAATAAAAAAGGGACCATAAAGACGGATGCTCAAAAAGTTTCCATATTAAAAGAAAAATTGACCGATGAAGTCAATAAAAATATTGAGGAATCCGTTTTCCTTGCTTTAGTCCAGGCGGATGAAGATGAGTTGAAAATAGCGAAAGATTCAACCATTACTGCCGTGAATAATGTGATGAGCTCCCGCATCGCTGCCAGTGACGTCGAAAATGCCAAGAAAAAGGTTGTAGAGGAATTGGGCTATATGAGCATTAATAGCGATATGAAGAAAGCTTCCAATTCCCTAGCGCGCACGGCAATCATTCAGAATGTGTTTTTCGATAAGGATAAAACCGAGGAACAGCGACGGAAAGCGGTCGAAAGCGTGGAGCCAATCAGAATCCTCCAGGGACAGATCATCGTAGAAGAGAACCAGTTAGTGGACAGGGATGTATATAGGCAGCTTGAACTGGCAGGCTTTTTAAATACGGAGTCTACCATTTACCCGTATATCGGCCTGCTGCTATTCATATTTCTGACTTTTGCCGCTTTTTATTACTTTTTCTACTTTTCCATTTCCAAAAAGGATAACAAGTACAATCAGTTATTGATCTTCAGTCTTGTCTTTATCCTTTCAATGGCTACCATGAAAACGGTCAGCATTCTGGCAGACCTGAAAAACTCGAATTTGGAATACATTTTCCCGGGTGCCATGGCGGCGATGCTCATCAAGATATTATTGAACGATAAGTTAGCGGTAGCCATGATCATATTGTTAGGTTCATATGGTACGATTATATTTAATGGTGATACGCCTGGTAATCTGGATTTCTCGATGGGGCTTTATATCATTTTCGGGGGATTGACGGCAATCATCATTTTATCGCGGCCCAATTTCAAATCAAAGGTTCTGGTTGCAGGGCTACTATTGTCTTTAATCAATATGGCATTCGTATTTTCGCTTATCTTCATCATGGACGGCCATTATACTAGAATGGAGTATTTATATTATGCTGTTGCTGCGATAGGTTCTGGAGTTGGTTCAGCTGTTTTGACCATGGGCCTTTTACCGTTTTTCGAGGCTGGTTTCGGGATCTTATCATCTATTAAGCTTATCGAGCTTTCGAATCCCAATCATCCGTTACTGCGGAAGATCTTGATTGAGGCTCCGGGGACTTATCATCACAGTGTAATGGTCGCCAATTTGGCAGAATCGGCTTGTGAAGCCATTGGGTCTAATGGATTGCTGGCAAGGGTCGGCAGTTATTATCATGATATCGGTAAAACGAAACGGCCGCACTTCTTCATCGAAAATCAGATGAACGTGGAGAACCCGCATGATCGGCTGCCGCCTGAAACGAGCAGGGATATCATCATCGCTCATGCCGTAGATGGCGGTGAGATGCTGCGAAGCCACAAATTCCCGAAAGAGATAGTGGATATTGCAGAGCAGCATCATGGGACAACTTTATTGAAATTTTTCTACCATAAGGCAAAAAAACAGGATGATGCCACACTGGAATCGGCTTACCGGTATCCCGGGCCGAGGGCGATAATGAAGGAAGTAGCTGTCATAGGCATTGCCGATAGTGTGGAAGCTGCAGTCAGATCGATGCAGCACCCAACCCCAGAGAAAATTGAAGAACTGGTAAGTTTCATCATTCAGGACAGGATTCAAGATGGTCAATTTGATGAATGTGACATTACTATGAGAGAATTGAGTATCGTGAAGCATTCCTTATGTGAATCGCTTAATGGTATCTTCCACTCCAGGATTGAATATCCGGAGGCGGATAAATTAGGACAGAAGGTGAAAGAATGATTTTAGCTATCGATTTAATGGATGAAACGAACGAAGTAACGGAAGAAGCTCAGCGACTTGTTGAAAGCATTCTGCAATTTGCGGCTAAAAAAGAAAACATTGAAAAAGATACCGAGCTATCAGTTACATTTGTAGACAATGAGAGAATTCGGGAAATCAATAAAGAATATCGTCATAAAGATTCAGTAACCGATGTCATTTCTTTTGCACTTGAAGAAATGGGGGAAGATGAAGTGGAAATTGTCGGGGGGGAAATGCCCCGCATATTAGGCGATATTATCATTTCCATTGAACGCACGAAAGAGCAGGCTGAAGAATATGGGCATTCTTTCGATCGTGAACTTGGATTTTTAGCACTGCATGGCTTTCTTCATTTATTAGGTTTCGACCACATGAATGAAGAAGATGAAAAAGAGATGTTTACGAAACAAAAGGAGATCTTGGAAGAATATGGACTTTCAAGAGAAGGGTAAAAAAAGGTATCCATTATTAAAAAGTTTCTCTTTTGCCTGTCAGGGAATTTTGGAGGCTGTTCGAACGGAACGCAACATTAAGATTCATTTCGCGTTAACGGCAATCATCGTTTTCTTTGGCTGGTATTTCTCATTGAATGGGATGGAATGGCTTTTCATTTTGGCGGCCATAGCCGGTACGATTACGTTAGAGCTCGTTAATTCAGCGATTGAAAGGGTAGTTGATCTGGTGACGGATCAAATCCATCCCCTTGCCAAGCAGGCAAAAGATATTGCAGCCGGCGCAGTATTCATATATGCTATATTCTCCATAATAGTTGGATTGATTATCTTTTTGCCTAAGTTTGGCCTGTAGGTTGCCAAATGGTACTCAATTTGAAAGGAAGATGTGAATTGAATACGAATGAATTGATTGAGGAAGCTAAAAAAGCTAGAGAAAAAGCTTATGTACCTTATTCCAAATTTAAAGTGGGGGCAGCCCTTTTGACCACTGATGGGAAGGTCTATCATGGTTGTAATATAGAAAATGCTGCGTACAGCATGTGTAATTGTGCCGAAAGGACCGCTTTATTCAGCGCTTATGCCCATAACGATAAAAAGTTCACTAAACTTGCAGTCGTGGCAGATACCGATGGTCCTGTTTCTCCATGCGGGGCGTGCAGGCAGGTTATTTCAGAACTGTGCGACCAGGATATGCCGGTTGTTTTGACCAACTTAAATGGGGATATAAAAGAACTAACAGTACAGGAATTGCTTCCAGGAGCTTTTTCACCGGAGGATTTAAATGGATAAATTATTTGATGATACACAAGTAAAAGGTTACAAATCAGGTTTCATTTCGATAATTGGACGACCTAATGTTGGAAAGAGTACATTTCTGAATCGGGTCATCGGTCAAAAGATCGCGATTATGAGTGATAAACCCCAAACTACAAGAAATAAGGTTCAAGGCGTACTTACGCAAAACGATTCACAAATGATTTTCATTGATACACCCGGCATTCATAAACCAAAGCATAAGCTTGGGGATTTCATGATGAAAGTGGCAACGAATACATTGAAAGAAGTCGATTTGATTCTCTTCATGATCAATGCGACTGAAGGATACGGACGCGGTGACGAGTTTATCATCGAAAAACTTCAAACCGTAAAAACTCCTGTTTTCCTGGTTGTAAACAAAATAGATGCGATGCATCCAGATGATTTACTTCCAATCATTGAAAAATACCAACAGCTTTACCCTTTTGCGGCAGTCGTTCCGATTTCTGCACTTGAAGGAAATAACGTCGATACATTGCTTGAACAAATCAAGGAACACCTACCTGAAGGTCCCCAGTTTTATCCAGCTGACCAAGTGACCGACCATCCGGAACGTTTTATCATTTCCGAATTGGTCCGCGAGAAGGTATTGCACCTGACGCGTGAGGAAATTCCGCATTCAGTGGCTGTTGTCATCGATTCAATTAAAAAAATGGATAACAGTGATACCATTAATGTCATGGCGACGATCGTTGTCGAGCGTGATTCACAAAAAGGCATCGTCATCGGAAAGCAAGGGAAAATGCTTAAAGAAGTCGGTAGCCGTGCCAGAGTGGACATCGAAAACTTATTGGGCTCGAAAGTTTTCTTGGAACTTTGGGTAAAGGTACAGAAGGATTGGCGTAACAAAGCCAGCCAGCTTCGCGATTATGGTTTCAATGAGAGCGAGTATTAATTAACAAAATTTACGAGTCATGAAAGTTTGGAAAACGGTCAAGCTAATCATATGGTCGGATATTCATATTGCTAGTTAAAAATGAAAGGTGGGCTTTATATGTTGGATTTTACCTGGGAATTATTTAGTGAAACAGGTAATGTGGACACCTATTTGCTTTTTAAGGAGATAGAAGTCGAAAGACAGGAAAGACCCTTGGTATTGAAAGATGAGCTAGCAGAAATTGATTTTCCTGTTTCATAGGTTAGTCTTGGCGAACATGGGTGGTGTCTTGGTATGCTCCAAAAATGTGAGGGCATTGTCATAAGGCGAACTGCATATGGAGAAAATAACAAAATCATTACTATATATACCCGAGAGCTAGGAAAAATTGGTGTTATGGCTAGAGGAGCCAGTAAACCTAATAGCAGGCTTGCTGCCGTCACACAGCTTTTTTGCTCCGGGTATTTCCTTGTAACCACTTCAACCGGACTCGGAAGTCTTCAGCAAGGCGAAATGGTCGATTCACTCCGTTACATACGGGAGGATCTTTTTGCGACTGCTTATGCTTCTTATATTGTTGAGTTGCTTGATAAAAGCGTCGATGATAAAAAACCGAATCCATATTTGTATGAATTGCTTTTGCAAACCTTGCATTACATAAACGAAGAATATGACGCAGAGGTTTTGAAATTCATTTTTGAAATGAAGATGCTGCCCGTCAATGGGATTAACCCAGTGCTGAATCAATGTGCTGTTTGTGGCGAAACGGAAGGGGAATTCGCCTTCTCGCTTCGGGAAGCGGGCTTTATTTGTCATCGCTGTCTCGGGAAGGATCCCTATCATTTTAAAATTTCACCTGCAGCCGTCAAATTGCTGAGGATATTTTATTATTTCGATTTATCAAGGCTAGGAAACATTTCCGTCAAGCCTGAAACGAAAAAGGAAATCCAAAAAATAATAGATGCTTATTATGAGGAATATTCCGGTCTCCATTTGAAATCAAAAAAGTTCCTAAAACAGATTGATACGATGAAAGATATGTTTTAAGATCTACCCTATTGACATTCCATGCTAGTTTGTATAAAATTCTAATCATCAAAATAAGAAGATTGCGTTGATGGAAAAGAGTATCTGTCATTCTCCATAAAAAGCGAACCCGGGACGGTGGAAGCCGGGATATGGATTTACAGGGAAGGGCGTTTCCGGAGCATGTTGCTTTGAAAAGAGGCCGTTTTATAAACGGCAATTAGGGTGGAACCGCGGGTATACTCTCGTCCCTATGCATTTCGCATAGGGACGGGAGTTTTTTGTTTGCCTGTTAAAGGATTCCGATCCTTAATTTTTAAAGAGCCGTTTAAATAACCTGGAGGTGTACGATGAATATTCAAAATATGATTTTAACGTTACAAAAGCATTGGTCTGAACAAGGCTGCATATTAATGAATGCTTATGATGTAGAAAAAGGGGCAGGAACGATGAGCCCATACACATTCCTGAGAGCCATTGGACCTGAGCCTTGGAGTGTTGCTTACGTGGAGCCATCCCGCCGTCCGGCTGACGGTCGTTATGGCGAGAACCCTAATCGACTGTATCAGCATCATCAGTTCCAAGTGATCATGAAGCCGTCGCCTGACAATATCCAAGATTTATATTTGGATTCATTGCGCGCTTTAGGGATTAATCCGCTAGAGCATGATATTCGTTTTGTGGAGGACAATTGGGAAAACCCATCACTAGGGTGTGCTGGTCTCGGTTGGGAAGTATGGCTTGATGGAATGGAAATCACGCAATTTACATATTTCCAACAAGTGGGCGGCCTTGAATGTAAGCCGGTTTCCGTGGAGATTACATACGGGATCGAACGTCTCGCCTCTTACATTCAAGATAAGGAAAACGTATTTGACCTGGAATGGACAGAAGGATTCACGGTCCGGGATATATTTGGACAGCCGGAATACGAACATTCAAAATATACGTTTGAAACATCCGACCTAGATATGCTGTTTCAACTTTTCACGATGTATGAAAAGGAAGCGCATCGCCAAATGGAAGAAGGGCTTGTGCATCCTGCCTATGATTATGTTTTGAAATGTTCACATACGTTTAACCTTTTGGATGCCAAAGGTGCCATCTCGGTGACGGAAAGAACGGGATATATTGCCCGCTGCCGTAACCTAGCGCGTAAGGTCGCTAAAACCTTCTATGAAGAGCGGGAAAAATTAGGCTTCCCGATTCTGAAAGTGAAAGGGGAGAATACAAATGAGCAAGCGTGATTTGTTATTGGAAATTGGATTGGAAGAGCTGCCAGCACGTTTTGTGACAGCATCCATGAAACAGCTGTCAGATAAAGTGCAGAAATGGCTAATGGAAAAAGCGATTGAATTCGGAGAAGTTGAAGCGTTTTCCACACCAAGACGTTTGGCCATATTGGTGAAAGACGTGGAAGAATCACAAAAGGATATTGAAGAAGAAGCAAAAGGACCGGCTAAGAAAATAGCTTTGGACAGCGAAGGCAATTGGTCTAAAGCCGCATTGGGATTTGTCAGGGGCCAAGGCATGACTTCAGAGGATATTTATTTTAAAGAACTCAAGGGTGTGGAATATGCCCATGTGAATAAATTCATAAAAGGACAGCCGACTGTACAGCTGTTATCTGAGCTTGCTGAAATCATCAGCGGCATGACGTTCCCGAAAAACATGCGTTGGGCCAATCAAGAGCTCCGCTTCGTCCGTCCGATTAAATGGCTGATTGCCTTATTCGGAAATGAAGTGGTGCCATTTAGCATCGCTGGTGTCGAGACGGCCCGTGAAACAAAGGGACATCGTTTCTTGGGCGATAGCGCAATCATCGAGCAGCCGGCACGGTACGAAGAAACGTTAAAAGAACAATTTGTAATGGCGGATCCGGATAAACGCAGACAAGTTATTCTAGATCAGATTAAAGGGCTAGAGCAGGAAAAGGGCTGGATCATCCCAGTCGATGAAGAACTGCTTGAAGAAGTCAATAATTTGGTGGAGTATCCAACGGTGTTATTTGGACACTTCGAAGAAGAATTCCTTGAGCTTCCTCCAGAGGTCCTGATCACTTCAATGAAGGAGCACCAACGTTATTTCCCTGTCAAAGATCAGGACGGCAAGCTACTTGCTTTCTTTGTAACCGTGCGTAATGGTGATGATCGCCATTTGGATAAGGTTTCTAAAGGAAATGAAAAAGTATTGCGTGCACGCCTATCGGATGCAGCATTCTTCTATAAAGAAGATCAGAAAAAAGAGATTTCAGCTGCTTTGAAAAAGCTGGACAGCATCGTTTATCATGAAGAAATTGGTACATTGGCCGAGAAAACTGCCAGAGTAACTGCAGTTACCGGAGTCCTTGCGGATGCCTTGAATTTAAAGGCGGAAAAAGAAATGGCCCTTCGTGCAGCGGAAATTGCCAAGTTCGATTTGGTGAGCCATATGGTTTATGAATTCCCTGAATTGCAAGGGTATATGGGTGAGAAATATGCACTCCTAAAAGGAGAAACCAAGGAAGTGGCCGCAGCTATCAATGAACACTATATGCCGAGGCATGCGGATGACAATGTTCCGCCTTCTGTTATTGGAGCGGTTGTTAGTTTAGCTGAAAAAATTGATACTTTGTCTTCATTCTTCGCTATTGGCGTCATTCCGACAGGTTCCCAGGATCCATACGCACTAAGAAGGCAGGCGAGCGGTGTCGTCCAAATTCTAGCGGAGAAGAAATGGAATATCTCTTTAGAGGAGCTTATTGTTATAGGTCTTAAAGGTCTAGAATCAAAAGGTATCTTAAAACGTGATCTTGAGGATGTTAAATCTGATATGTTCACATTCTTTAAAGCGCGTGTCAAACACCTGCTGCAAGAACAGCAAATCCGTTACGATTTGATTGACGCAGTTCTGGTCAATGAGATCGGTTATATCCACTCCATCGTGGAACGTGCACACGTCTTGGATGCGAAAAAAGACGAAGCAGGATTTAAAGAAAGTCTGGAAGCTTTAAGCCGCGTCATGAACATTGCCGTGAAATGTGACAATAAAGTGACAGTCGATCCAACTTTCTTTGAAAATGATCAAGAAAAAGCGCTATACGAAAAATATCAAAATATAGCAATTCGTTATACTGAATCTAAAGATGAGAATGAGCGGTTTGAACAGCTTGTTTCGCTCCAATCGGAAATAGAATCATATTTCGAGAATACAATGGTCATGGCAGACGATGAAGCAATCCGCAGTAACCGTTTATCTCTTATGAAGGAAATCAGTGATTTGGTTGCAGGTTTTGCTGCCATGAATAAAATCATCCTTACATAATTGAAAGGGTGTATGGAAATCGGAAACACTTTAAACAAGGGTTTCCGATTTCTATAAAAAGATAAATGGTCAATAAATAGGACAAACATGCCCTTATTAAATAATTTAGTATATAATTATTAAATGAATGACTTTTGTTACTTTACTCTGCGAAAGCAGTGGGGTGGTGATTATAATCCAACTGAATAAGCGTCAGGAACAGATTTTACAAATTGTAAAAGAAAACGGACCGATTACTGGAGAGCATATTGCCGATAGATTGAACCTTACTAGGGCGACTCTTCGTCCAGATCTAGCCATATTGACGATGGCAGGTTTTCTTGATGCCAGGCCGCGGGTCGGGTATTTCTATACAGGCAGGTCAGGAACACAGCTTTTGACCGACAGCCTTAACCATCTTTATGTACGAGACTACCAATCGATCCCGGTCGTTGTTGACGAGGGCATTTCCGTATATGATGCGATCGTCATGATGTTTTTAGAAGATGTCGGGACAATGTTCGTTGTCGATAAGCATGCATTGCTTGTTGGTGTCTTATCAAGGAAAGACTTGTTGCGTGCGAGTATTGGGAAACAAGAGCTTAACTCCATTCCAGTCAATATCATCATGACTAGGATGCCCAATATTACAATGTGTTCAAAAGAAGACCTTTTGATTGATGTTGCCAAAAAATTGATTGATAAGCAAATCGACTCATTACCGGTCGTCAAAGACACAGAAAAAGGCTATGAAGTAATTGGAAGAATTACAAAAACCAATATTACGAAAGCATTCGTAGCTTTGGCTGATGAAGGCTATTAGGGGGCTTGCAAAAGGAATGACGGAGAATATGAACGGTTCTATTATATATGTTGTATCGGATTCAGTAGGGGAAACAGCGGAATTGGTTACAAAAGCAGCTGCAAGCCAGTTCTCGGGATCTGCTTTTTCCATAAAGCGAATTCCGTACATTGAAGATGAACAAAACGTGGATGAAGTGATTTCACTGGCTAAATTAGATGGGGCGATCATTGCTTATACCCTTGTGAAGCCAGCTATTAGAGCGTATATGAAAGCACAGGTCGAAAAAGAAAACCTGTCTGCTTATGACATTTTAGGGCCGCTTATGGACATCCTTCAGGAAAGGGCACCAAAAGGGCCTCTTAATGAACCTGGTCTTGTAAGAAAGCTGGATGATGATTATTTCAAGCGTGTGGAAGCCATTGAATTTGCAGTGAAATATGATGATGGACGTGATCCCCGAGGCATTTTACGTGCTGATATCGTCCTTGTAGGTGTTTCACGCACTTCAAAAACACCGTTATCACAGTATTTAGCCCACAAACGCTATAAAGTGGCGAATGTACCTTTAGTGCCTGAGGTGGAACCCCCAGAAGAGCTGTTTTTGGTGCCGCCTGAAAAATGCATTGGTTTAAAGATCAGTCCGGAAAAGCTGAACCATATTCGCAAAGAACGATTAAAGTCACTCGGGCTCAATGATCATGCGATTTACGCAAATGTGGAGCGAATAAAAGAAGAATTGACATACTTTGATAAAATCATATCAAGGCTGAACTGTCCAATTATTGATGTAACCAATAAAGCTGTTGAAGAAACAGCCAATTTGATCATCAATATCCTTCAAAACAAAAATCGTTGATCCATATAATCAAGGCAAACCAAAATGTGAGCTTGACACTTTAAGTGTCAGCTCACATTTTAATGCCAAGGTCAATAAAGGGAATATCAAGAATGAATTGAAAATAAATACATATAATTCCTCTTCTTTTCCAAATGCAAATTCATTGATTTGCATGAAAATAAAATCGGAATTTAAATGTTGGCATCTTCTAATCAAATAGACTATAATAAAAAATTGTGAGAAAAAAGTAATCTTAAGGTTTAGACTTAATTAATAAGGAATAAACTAAAGGTTAATGAGATGTCAAGGTTTTTATCATAAAAATAATTCGACATGTTCCGTATAATTCAAAATGGGTGGGCCTTATTCAAGGGAAAAGTGGCGCTTTCACTTAAGAAGGCTGGTATTCCTTGAAGAATAAATGTTGGCTTCTTTAGAGGGAACTCTATGAACCAATGCTGAAAATTCACTATATCTTCATAAAGTTTAGGGGAGAAAAAGGATTATGCAGAAAGATGTAGAATTAGAAGGTATGAATAATAAACCTACCATACACGTCGATGCCGATGCATGCCCGGTGAAAGACGAGATCCTTCATTGTGCAGGATTGCACGATGTTGAAGTCTGTTTTGTTGCATCATATAAAAATATGATGAATAACCCTGAAGGTAAATGGGTATATGTCGATGCAGACAAAGAAGCGGCAGATCTTTATATAGTAAACTCAGTAAAAAAGGGTGATATTGTCGTTACTGCAGATATTGGTTTGGCTGGGACCTTGCTTCCTAAAAGCGTTTATGTTCTTTCGCCTAGGGGAAAAGAATACACCGAAGAGAATATTTTCATGCTATTGGATATGCGTTATCAGTCGGCGAAACTCCGCAGGCAGGGTAAACATACGAAAGGGCCGAAAGCATTCACAAAGGAAGACCGTACATGTTTTACAAATAAACTTTTGAAAACTTTGTCGAACTTTGCAGGGAATTAGGAAACAGTATCGAATTAGAAACTATCACCAGTATTGCAAGGTGGAAAAATGATAAATGGCCGTATAGAAGATGAAAAAATTAACCAAATTCGCGAAGCTGTTGACATTGTTGATTTAATTGGTGAGTATGTCCAGCTGAAGAAGCAAGGGCGCAATTATTTTGGCCTTTGTCCTTTTCATGGTGAAAACTCGCCCTCGTTTTCCGTTTCAGCGGAAAAGCAAATCTTTCACTGTTTTGGTTGTGGGGCAGGCGGGAATATTTTTACCTTCTTAATGGATATAGAAGGCTACAACTTTGTGGAGTCTGCAAAAGTTTTAGCTGAAAAAGGAAATGTTCCTTTGGATGTTGAAATTAATAAGGATTCCAAGCGTTCTAACATGCCTGCAGGCTCTCAGCAAATGGTTGAAGCCCATGACCTGCTGCGAAAGTTTTATCATCATCTCCTCGTTAACACGAAGGAGGGCCAGGATGCTCTCGAATATTTACTTAAACGAGGGTTCACTGAAGAGACGATAGAAAAGTTCCAAATTGGCTACTCTTTGGATTCATGGGACTTCGTATCCAAGTTTCTTTTAAAACGTGGGTTTCCAGCAGAATACATGGAGCAGGCAGGGCTTATTATTTACAGGGAAAAAGACGAGTCATATTTTGACCGTTTCAGAAATAGAGTCATGTTTCCAATTATGGATCATCAAGGAAATACGATTGCGTTTTCAGGGAGAGCGATGGGGGACGATGAGCCCAAATATTTGAATAGTCCTGAAACGCCAATCTTTAATAAAAGTAAAACTTTATATAATTTCCATCATGCAAGACCGCACATACGAAAGAAAGAACAAGTAGTCATTTTTGAAGGCTTTGCCGATTGTATTTCAGCTGTTCGTGCAGGTGTAGAAAATTCAGTCGCTACAATGGGGACTGCCCTGACGGAACAGCATATCCAGCTTTTAAAAAGAAATACTGACCAGATACTTATTTGCTACGATTCGGACTCTGCGGGATTGAACGCAGCCAATCGTGCAGTTAATATGCTACAGGACCATGACTTTTCCGTGAAAGTCGCTCACATGCCTGATAACTTGGACCCCGATGACTACATAAAGGAATTCGGTGAAAAAAGCTTTGTTTCTGAAGTAATAGGGGACAGTTTAACCTACATGGCATTCAAAATGCATTATTTGCGTCGAGGGAAAAATGTAAATAATGAAGGAGATCGAATTCAATATATCGAAGAAGTCCTTAAAGAAATTTCGCGATTGCCCAATGCAGTGGAGAGGGATCATTATCTCCGGCAGTTATCCTCTGAATTTTCCCTATCATTGGATGCGCTGGAACAGCAGCAGCGACAGGTGTTCTTTACGGAACGCAAGAAGGGGGCACTGCCGCAGCCTGCAGCCCAAAAGAAAATGGCCCTGCAATATGAGCATAAGTTAAAGCCTGCTCATCATAATGCTGAAACGAAGTTGATTGCCCATATGCTAAAAAGCAGGGATATGACTTTTAAAATTCAGCAGCTGCTTGGGCAAACGGTCTTTCATGTAGACGAACATCAGGCAATCATCACCTATTTATATGCGTTCTATGAAGATGGACACGAACCGGATACAAGCTTTTTCCTTACTTATTTACCGGATCCAAACTTGAGAAGGATCGTTTCGGAAATAGAAATGATGTCAGTGAATGAGGAAGTTACCGATAAAGAACTGACCGATTGTATAAATCAAGTGTTGAAATATGAAAAGTTGTTAAAGATAAAAGAAAAACAAGTTGAAGAAAAAGATGCAGTTAGACGGAGTGATTATGTCGCTGCTGCACAAATTGCCATGGAAATCATTAAATTGCGTAAAATGTTGTAGTCGTTTAGGTGTAAGTCCTGGAAGGAGGGGAACTAATGGCTGAAAAACCAGCACGTTCCAAACAAGTTGATAATGAATTTAGCCTTGAACAGGTTAAAGAAAAATTAATAGAGCTAGGTAAAAAACGAGGCTCTTTGACTTTAGAAAAAATCGCTGAAATGATTGGCGGTTTTGAGTTAGATTCCGATCAAATGGATGAGTTCTATGAGGTGTTAGCAGAAAACGGCGTCGAGATACTCACGGATGGTGAGGAAGACGAAGATGAAGATGATCCTGATGAGAAGAAACTTGCAAAAGAAGAGGAGTTTGACTTAAATGATTTAAGTGTTCCTCCTGGCGTTAAAATTAATGATCCAGTCCGTATGTACTTAAAGGAAATCGGACGGGTCGACCTTTTATCGGCAGAAGAGGAAATTTCTCTGGCGACGCGAATTGAGGATGGAGATGAAGAAGCGAAACGCCGATTGGCTGAAGCTAACCTTCGTCTTGTTGTCAGTATTGCCAAGCGCTATGTCGGACGCGGCATGCTTTTCCTTGATTTGATTCAGGAAGGTAATATGGGACTTATCAAAGCAGTAGAAAAATTTGATTACCGCAAGGGATTCAAATTCAGTACGTATGCAACATGGTGGATTCGCCAAGCCATAACCCGTGCCATTGCCGACCAAGCAAGAACGATCCGGATACCGGTGCATATGGTTGAAACCATCAATAAATTGATCCGTGTCCAACGACAGCTTCTTCAGGATTTAGGGCGTGAACCTTCTCCGGAAGAGATTGCAGAAGATATGGACTTAACTCCTGAAAAAGTACGTGAAATCTTGAAAATAGCTCAGGAGCCGGTTTCCCTGGAAACGCCAATAGGTGAAGAAGACGATTCCCATTTAGGTGATTTCATTGAAGATCAGGATGCTACTTCCCCATCAGAACATGCAGCATATGAACTTTTGAAAGAACAGCTTGAAGACGTATTGGATACACTTACTGACCGTGAGGAGAACGTCTTGAGACTCCGCTTTGGACTTGATGATGGACGCACTCGGACACTTGAAGAGGTAGGTAAGGTGTTTGGGGTCACCCGCGAGCGTATCCGTCAAATCGAAGCGAAGGCGTTACGAAAACTGAGACATCCAAGCCGCAGCAAACGCTTGAAAGATTTCTTGGAATAAAATATATTTTGCCCTTTACAGAGCCCTCTTTGAATGCCCAGCGTTCGGGAGCGGCTTTTTTTTTTGAAATTGGATGTAAAAAATTCCTTGTAAGAACAAAATTTAACCAGTTATCTATATAATGGAGATGGGTTTAACTCGATAACTGAGTTTCCACAACCTAAAAGAGCGGCAAAAAGCTGTTAAAAAGAAATGACCGGCATGAGGATGTGAAATTCATGGATGAGATGAGAAAGAAAATCATCATTCAAGAAATAAACTCCTGGAAGGAAAGTCGTATGCTTCCGGAGCAATATTGTGATTACCTGCTTGCATTATACTGTCAAGGCGAACTACCGCCTGCAAATTTGAATAAAACCTGGAGTGATAAGAAAGACATTCTTTCAGGACTGTTGATTGGAGCCCTTTTTGCATTTATTGTATTTTTGAATTATTTTACTGAAATACCCATAAGAATGCAAATGCTTGTGACAACAATTTCTATCATTGCCTTTGGACTGGCGGTCCGCCGCTTTATCGGTAGGAAAATAATTTTTCAGATGGCGTTGATGGGGCTGGCGTTATCACTGCTTTTATTAACAATCAGTTTGGCAGAATTCATGGCACCCGGCAAAGCGGGTATCCTTTATGTTTTCTTGTTCATAAATTGCGGACTCTGGATTTTAATGGGCAAAAAACTGAAGCTGCTCCATTTCTCCATAGCGAGAAGCCTAGGGGCTATAGTCATTGCTTACTTTTTAATAATATAATTCAAAGACATTTTACCGGTTTTAAATGGTGAATTTAGGGTATTATGAAATATATGTAAGAAGAAATGAAAATGTTTGGAAATATACATAAGTTTTTGACAATTTTAAGAAATTATATAATATCTTCTATTTTTGGGCTTTTACTTGAAACTCTTTTCAAGTAAAATAATATATAGTTGTTTGTATATAATATTAAATATGGTAAGTTTAGGTTCTACATAGGGGAGGAAATACTATGCGCAATCCAGTAATGCCTTTTATTATTATCATGGTTTTTGGTATTGGACTTATGTTTTTACTTTCGTTTAAAGGTTTGGGTGATGCCAAAGATCTTGCTAAGGAAAAAAAGGGCGGCGAAAAGACAGAAGAAAAAGAAAGTGCGTCTGCATCACCTGAGGACATCTATAAGCAAAACTGTATCTCTTGTCATGGTAACGCCTATCAAGGCGGCGTCGGACCTGCTCTAAAAGGAGTTGGCGATCGCCTGTCGGTTGACGAGGTTAAAAACGTGATCACTAATGGACGGGGTGCAATGCCATCAGGTTTAGTCGAAGAACAGAACATTGATGCCATGGCCAAATATATTCATGGACTGAAGTAATTCATGAAACTGACTCAGGAGATCGTTTGAAGGCGACCTTTTTGGGTCAGTTTTTATTTTATTCCGAAAAAGGAAGGTTCCCTTTATCCAGTGATGGAGAGGGCCCTATTTCTCCTTCCTGTAATTTTTCGATTGAACTTGTTATAATTTAATGGGAAACTAATTAAATGTAAGACATTATTTGAATTAAGAGAGTTGATAAATATGAATCATGAAAAACTATCGATGAGATTAGAACGTGTTGCCATACATATACCAAAAGGAAGCATCCTTGCAGATATAGGTTCCGACCATGCATACTTACCGTGCTATGCGGTGAGTAACGGCCTGTGTGACAGCGCTATAGCAGGTGAGGTAGTAGAAGGGCCTTATCAGTCAGCCCGCAAGCAAGTGGCTATAACGGGACTTGGAGACAAGATAGAGGTCCGTAAAGGAAACGGGCTTGAAGTATTGAATCCCGATGAAGCGACATGCATTACGATTGCAGGCATGGGAGGGACTTTAATATCAAGTATATTGGAAAGCGGAAAAGGGAAACTCGGCAAGGCGGAAAGGCTTATCCTTCAGCCTAATGTCGGTGCAGCGAATGTTCGCAGTTGGCTAATCGATAACGGCTGGGAACTTAGCGGAGAGGAAATCCTTGAGGAAGATGGGAAAATTTATGAAATCTTGATTGCTGAAAAAGGGGAACCGCTTCGCCCTTATCATGTAAACAGGCAAACAGGTCTCATATTCGGACCATATTTAAGAGAGCAATTCAGTGACATTTTCATAAAAAAATGGCAGCTTGAGAAAAAACATTTGGAAAGAATCATCGAACAATTGGATGAAAGCGGACGAAGCGGACTTGAAACCAAGCGCAATGAATTAATATCCCAAATTTCCGTAATTGAGGAGGTGCTTAAAGGTTGAAGATCGTAAATGGTCACAAAATCATTGAAATGTTTGAACAATTCTCCCCAAAGCAATATGCAATGGAGGGAGATCCAATCGGTTTGCATGTCGGACAGCTCAATAAGCCGGTTACCAAAGTGATGATTGCCCTTGATGTGCTGGAAGAGGTTGTAGACGAAGCGATAGAACATGGGGTGGAATTGATCATCGCCCACCATCCGCTTATTTACCGGCCATTGAAAAAGATCGATACAAACGCAGCTGGAGGCCGCATCATCGAAAAGCTGATCAAACATGATATCGCTGTTTATGCTGCACATACCAATTTGGATGTCGCTAAGGGCGGAGTGAATGATTTACTTGCCGAAGCGCTACAATTGCAGGATACAGAGGTATTGATTCCAACTTACGAGACAGCTCTAAAGAAATTGGTCGTATATGTTCCAAAGACCGACGAACAAAAGGTGAGGGAAGCCTTAGGTAAGGCAGGGGCCGGATCAATCGGGAATTACAGCCAGTGTTCGTTTTCGGTGGAAGGTACAGGACGCTTCGTGCCAGGTGAAGGCAGTGAACCGGAAATTGGCTCCCAAGGAAAGCTTGAAGCAGTAGCTGAAATGAGGGTTGAAACGATATTCCCGGAAAGTATCGAGAAGAAAGTGCTTTCTGCAATGATTAAAGCCCACCCATATGAGGAAGTTGCGTACGATATTTATAAACTGGAAAATGAAGGGGAGTCACTTGGATTAGGAAAGATAGGCGTGCTTGCTGAAGAAATGACACTTGAACAATTTTCCGAACATGTGAAGCAGACCCTTGATGTTGAAAAGGTGCGCGTCGTTGGAGATTTGCAAAACCCGATAAAAAAAGTGGCCGTGTTGGGCGGAGACGGCAATAAATACTTTACGACTGCTAAATTCAAGGGTGCGGATGTATATGTTACAGGTGATATGTATTACCATACAGCCCATGACGCTATGATGATTGGTTTGAACATTGTGGACCCAGGCCACAATGTTGAAAAGGTGATGAAAAAAGGCGTTGCACGAATCCTTGAAGAAATGTGTCACGAAAAGAACTACGATGTGGAATTCATTCCATCTCGGGTGAATACAGACCCTTTCCGATTCATTTAAAAGACGAAAAAAGGCAGCCGACTCGGCTGCCTTTTTTGTGCATAATCATTTTTTCACTTTAATCTTAGGTAAAATTTTATGCAATGGCGTTTTCTTTTCGGTATTCCAGGTCGTTTCATCATTTGCTTCATATTGCTCTAGAAATGCTATAACTTCCTTTGTGATCGGAGTGGGTGTAGATGCCCCGGAAGTGACGGCAACCGTTTCTGCATCTTTTAGCCATTCAAGGTTCAGCTCGGAAATGTCAGCGATTCGATAAGCTGTCGTGCTGGCAATTTCCTCGGATACTTGTGCAAGGCGGTTTGAATTATTACTCTTGGGATCACCGACGACAATTAAAACATCAGCTTCGCCAGCCTGCTTGGCAACCGCTTCTTGGCGTACCTGTGTCGCTAAACAAATTTCCTTATGGACTTCGGCATGTGGGAATTTTTCCTTAACCTTATCCATGATATCCAAAACATCCCATTGGCTCATCGTTGTTTGATTTGTCACAATGATCTTATCACTATTCAATGTCAAGGCTTCGACGTCTTCATCCTTTTGAACGAGGTGAACGACATCGGGAGCAACTCCGACTGCACCCTCCGGTTCCGGATGGCCTTTCTTGCCAATATAAATAATTTGATAGCCTTCCGCTTCTTTTTCCCGTATTAAGTCATGGGTTGCGGTAACATCGGGACAGGTTGCATCTAGCGTGACAAGCCCTTTTTTCTCAGCAATCTTCCTAATCTCAGGGGAAACGCCGTGAGCAGTAAAGATGACGGTTCCGCTGTCGACCTTTTCGATGATATCGTGACGGTTGCTGCCGTCCAACGTGATGATGCCTTCTTCTTCAAACGCATCCGTTACATGTTTGTTATGCACAATCATTCCCAAAATGTAAATGGGGCGTGGCAAGGTTTTATCTAAAGCCGCATTTCGGGCGATGACCATGGCATCGACAACGCCATAACAATAGCCGCGCGGGGAAATTTTAATCACTTTCATCTATGTGTCCTCCTCAAGGCAAAAAACTCTCACTTTTATACCTTTCTATTATATAAGACCATAGATGATATTACAAAACATCCTATTTGCATAAAGCCAGTTCCTGAAAAAATTTTAAAAACGTTAAATATAAAGCTTGGGACCTGATGTCCTTTCCTTTTTGGTTTTGGTACGAACCTGGGAAATGGGTTTATCTTCTTTATCTTCTTTAGCTTTTGCTTTTTCCTTCGAATCCGTTTTTACCTCATTATTTTTTTGTGCCTCAACATTAGTCACGCTTTCAACTGGCGCTTTCTTGTCCTCGGTTTCACCGGCTGATGATATGTTCCGGAAAACTTTCCACACGGAAGGCAAGTTTTTAATTACGGGTCCATATTGTTCCACCATAGGGGTGAATTGTTCGGCTGCCTGCAACACCTTTTGCGTGTTGTTGAGCATATTGTTCAGGGAATCGGGGTTTTTTAGTGTTTCTAAGATACCGCCGCCTCCGCTGCTTCTTGAAGAACTTTTGTTAGTGGGAGCAGCTGGTGCAAACAAGTTGGGAGAAGCAGTTCTTTGTTTCGACTTACCGAGTATCTTTGACAATAGCCCTTCCTTCTTTGCTGGCGGCATTTCCTGCCGATGCGGTGTGGTGAAAGGACCCCGGAAACCTTGAGGCCCCTGCGGTCTGTTTTGTGCCATCGGCCGCCGCATCTGCTGATAAGGGTTGGGGATTTGCGGTGTTTGCCTGAATGGTATTGGCGGCTGTTGCATCCTTCGACCATTTGGTGGCTGAAAACCGGGTCCGGGTTGACGATTTCTGTCTGGGAACATAGGTTTCACCTCCTCTGATATTATATGCTGGTGTATTCTTCTATATAAATTATGCAGCTCGACAAAAAAGGTTTGAGGAAAGAGTGACTGGGCTGTTGTGAAGTGACCGGAAAGAAGGTAAGATGGTAACGGTAGTCTTTTAGCTCCATGTCTGCGGGGGATACGCTATGACCAGGACAGGGGCTTTTCATTTGCAAGAGTCCATTTTAAGAGAACTAGCCTCAGCGCTTGCGCTTTTTATGAAATCCAGCTTCAGCGCCTAGCTCGCTGTGAAAAAGAGGATTACCCTCACAAGGCAAGAAAGCGCCTTATGGGACAATCCCTATTTTCTTCACGAGCTACCCAGGCGCTTGCGCTTTTTATGAAATCCAGCTTCAGCGCCTAGCTCGCTGTGAAAAAGAGGATTGCCCTCACAAGGCAAGAAAGCGCCTTATGGGACAATCCCTATTTTCTTCACGAGCTACCCAGGCGCTTGCGCTTTTTA
>NZ_JBHZPF010000057.1:0-28301 GCF_042787975.1 Peribacillus sp. YIM B13482 | reverse complement strand
AGTCTCGCACTTCCGCTCCAATCAACCTTAAATAGTTTCGTTTTAAAAACAACAATCTTTACGAAAAGAGCCAAAATGAATGATCCAACGTTTAGAAAATGGGAGTCTGTCAACAATGGGAATAAGTAAATAACTATGGAGGTGTTCAATTAATGAATGTTAATGGTGCCCTAGAGGTTCTTGATCGCATGCGGCTTCCTAATGGCGCGTATACTGCAAGCGTTTCCGATGATTATAATTATGTCTGGATAAGGGATGTCGTTTATACAGTACTGCCATTTATAAATGATCCATCCAATCGTTATGAGAAAGCATATCATGCTTTATTCGACTTATTTCAATCCTATGAGTGGAAGATAGATATTCATACAGAACAGAAACCCCAGTATCTTTATGAACATATCCATGCACGGTATTCCACTGAACTGGAAGAACTGACTGATGAATGGGGGCATGCCCAAAATGATGCGATAGGTGCCTTTTTATGGGGTGTCGGAGAAGGATATAAGCATGGAAAAAAGGTGATAAGAAATCAACGTGATTTACAAATCGTTCAAAAGTTGGTCAATTACTTGGAATGCCTGCAATATTGGCAGTCGGAAGATAACGGGATGTGGGAAGAAAATATCGAAATTCATGCTTCAAGCATCGGTGCATGTGTTGCTGGTTTGAATTCAGTCAAGATGCTGGTCAACGTTAAGGAGGAACTGATAATGAAGGGAGAAGAAACACTTCGTTTCCTACTCCCGAGGGAAAGTTATTCAAAAGAGACGGATCTAGCCCTTTTATCCTTAATTTATCCTTATCGACTGGTAGATCGTGAAATAGCCCTTAAAATATTGAAGAATGTCACAGGGCGCCTTGAAAGAACAAAAGGTTGTATACGATATGAAAAGGACCTTTATTATAATGAAGGCCAGGAAGCGGAATGGTGTTTCGGTCTTCCGTGGCTGGGCTTATGCTACCTTGAACTTGGCATGATGAACAAAGTAAAGGAATATACAGATAAAACGAAAATGATCATTCCAGAAAATTGGGAAGTCCCTGAGTTATATATTGGAGGCAGTAATATTCCAAACAGGAATACTCCCCTGGCATGGTCAGTCTCATTATCCTATTTATTCTTAAAGAAAACTCACATGATCCGAACTGAACAAGTAACATGAAGCATTCATACATGATTCCTTAAAGCTCTTTCCTATAAAATGGGGAGGGCTTTTATTAGAATAACAATATTTTTACATTAAATGGTCTTTTTCTACAGAAAAGTGTTTTAATTTTCAAAAAAAGGGCATTTTATTATAATAAGTTCACCTCCATTTGAAGGATTAATATCATTTACACCGAATATATATAATAACTGGGGAACGATGGGTAAAATACTATCGAGTTAATACTGATGGAGGGGTTTTATTGAGTACAATTATGGACCAGCTACAAGAGAATTATCCAAGCGATTTCGATTTATATTTGTTTCATGAAGGCACCCTTTATGAAAGCTATAAAATGCTTGGGGCACACATTGTAACATCATTAGGTAATGAAGGAGTACGCTTCGCCGTTTGGGCCCCCCATGCCAAGCAAGTTTCAGTAGTCGGTAATTTTAATAATTGGGACGGAAATAATCATGCGATGAAACGGATCGAGCGTTCAGGCGTCTGGGTGTTGTTCGTACCAGGACTTCAAGAAGGGGAACTTTATAAATACGAA
The DNA here is from genome assembly GCF_042787975.1 of Peribacillus sp. YIM B13482. Classification (NCBI taxonomy): domain Bacteria; kingdom Bacillati; phylum Bacillota; class Bacilli; order Caryophanales; family Bacillaceae; genus Peribacillus; species Peribacillus sp. YIM B13482. Next base: position 26,591 of record NZ_JBHZPF010000057.1, on the reverse strand, counting down.
ATACATACACCTGGAAATAAACGTATCCTAAAAGCCGATCCATATGCCTTCTATTCGGAAGTCAGACCAAAAACAGCCTCGGTCATTAAAAGGCTGGATAATTTTGAATGGCAAGATTCGAAGTGGATAGCCGATAGGAAAAAGGAAAATATCTATCATAAACCCATGTCCATATATGAAGTACACCCTGGAACATGGAAACAGACAGAAGATGGTGTATTTTATTCGTACCGTGAATTGGCTGATAGATTAGTTGATTATGTGATTGATAATAGTTTTACACATATTGAAATCATGGCCATAATGGAACACCCATTTGATAAATCGTGGGGATACCAGGTCACAGGCTATTATTCCGTTACCAGTCGTTACGGTTCACCGGAAGATTTTAAATATTTAATTAACCTTTGCCACCAAAAGGGCATTGGCGTCATCCTTGACTGGGTCCCCGCCCATTTTTGTAAAGATGCACATGGACTTTCCCGTTTTGATGGTACGCCACTCTATGAACCAATTGATCATACTAGGGCAGAGCGTCCGTTATGGGGGACATACAATTTTGATTTTACTAAACCGGAAGTAATCAGTTTTCTTATATCAAATGTGATGTTTTGGATGGATGTATACCATATTGATGGGGTCCGTGTCGATGCGGTATCGTCAATGGTTTATTTAAATCATGATAATCCCTTGCCGGTTAAGCTGAAAAACCAGTTTGGTGGTGAGGAAAATATAGAAGCCATACAATTTTTGCAAAAACTTAATGAGGTGGTTTTCAATAAATATCCCCATGCATTAATGATGGCTGAAGAAGCAACAGACAGGCCGCTTATAACATCACCTACCGATATCGGAGGCCTGGGTTTTAATTACAAATGGAATATGGGATGGACTAACGATATTCTTCGTTACATGAAACTTGAAACGAATGAAAGGCCAAATCACCATAGCCTCTTAACATTTTCATTGTTCTATGCTTTTTCAGAAAATTTCGTTTTACCCTTTTCACATGATGATGTAGTTCATGGCAAGAGGTCTTTATTGAATAAGATGCCAGGTGACTATTGGCAGAAATTCGCTAACTTACGGTTGCTCTTTGGGTATTTCATGACACATCCTGGAAAGAAACTTCTCTTTATGGGCGGTGAATTTGGCCAGTTCATAGAATGGAAAGATGAGGAACAATTGGATTGGCTGCTTTTGAAATATGAATCTCACGAAAAGCTGGCATATTACTTCCGTACCCTTCAGGAATTTTATAGGCAAACTTCCTCTCTATGGAGATTGGATCATGTCCAGGAGGGATTTGAATGGATAGATCCAAACAATAGTAGTCAGAGTATCATAACCTATATGAGAAAAGGTAAACGTAAAGGTGATTATTGTATTGTTGTCTGTAATTTCTCTGCACAGGCCCATGCTCATTATCAAATAGGTGTGCCATCCCAGGGGAAATATATAGAGGTCTTCAGCAGTGATTCAGTAGCTTTCGGAGGATCTGGTCAGGTCAATGAAAAACCCATTAATGTCAAAAAAGAATCATGTCATAATCAACCATACAGCATGGAAATAACCGTACCTCCTTTAGGCATATCAATTTTTATGAAGCAAACAAAAAAAAGACGGGGGAGAGTGAACGAATAATGGGAGCGAAAAAATGGATAGCAATGTTATTGGCAGGAGGCCAGGGTTCGAGGTTAGGTGAATTGACAATCGGTTTGGCAAAACCAGCGGTACCCTTTGGCGGTAAGTATAGGATCATCGATTTTCCATTAAGTAACTGCACTCATTCTGGTATTGATACGGTTGGGGTACTGACCCAATACCAGCCATTGATTCTAAATGATTATGTGGGTAATGGCAAAGCTTGGGATCTGGATCTGGATGTTGGCGGAGTTTCCGTTCTTCCCCCTTATCAAGGGAAAGAAGGCGGTGAGTGGTATAAAGGGACGGCAAACGCCGTTTATCAAAATATCCAATACATTGATAACTATAATCCGGAACATGTACTGATTCTCTCCGGTGATCATATTTATAAGATGGATTACAGTAAGATGCTGGATTATCATATCGAAAAAAATTCAGAGGCAACCATAGCTGTCATTCAAGTGCCATGGCAGGAAGCAAGCCGTTTTGGGATTATGAATACCAATGATGATGATAAAGTCACCCAATTCGATGAAAAACCAAAGTATCCAAAGAGTAATCTCGCATCCATGGGAGTATACCTTTTCAATTGGAAGAACCTAAGACGGTATTTAATAAACGATGAAAAAGATGCAAACTCTTCTAATGATTTCGGTAGCAACATCATTCCCAAGATGCTAGAAGATCGAAAAAAACTGTATGCCTATCGTTTTAATGATTATTGGAAAGATGTTGGAACGGTCGAAAGCCTTTGGCAGGCCCATATGGATTTATTGGAGGAAACGCCAAATTTCCAGTTGGATGATCAGCAGTGGAAAATTTTTGCGCGCAATGCAAACCACCCTCCGCAATATATCTCATCAGATGCCGAGGTTAGTCAGTCGCTTATCAATGAAGGGTGCATGATACATGGAAATATTGAACATTCCGTTTTATCGTATAATGTACAGGTGGGCTATGGGTCAACCATAAAAGATTCAGTCATCATGCCTAATGTTACGATTGGTGAAAACGTTCATATAGAAAGAAGCATCATAGCCAGCAATTGTGTTATAGAAGATGGTGCAGTAGTTGGCAATTCAGCGGTTACATCCGATATCACCTTAATTGGCGAAAATCAGACCATTGTCAATCCAAACAAAAAGAAGATCACTCTTAACTAGAAAAAGGGGAAGATCCTATGGAAAATGTGTTGGGTATTATTAACTTAATCAATGAAAGACAACATTTAAAAGAGCTGACCGCTCACCGTAATGTAGCATCAGTGCCATTTGGTGGACGCTACCGTTTGATTGACTTTACGATGTCGAACTTCATAAATGCGGATGTATCAAAGGTGGCCGTTTTCCCAAAAGAAAAATATCTCTCAGTCATGGATCATCTTGGCTCAGGAAAAGAATGGAACTTGGATCGGCGTTCAGGAGGATTATACATCTTGCCCCCTATCCATCCGGATGAAACTGTAACAGGCGATATGAAGCAATTCTATGATCACCTCAGCTTTTTTGAACGTGCAGCGGCAGATACTGTCATCATTTCCCCTGGAAGCCATGTATGTAAATTGGATTTCAATGATGTGCTTGATTATCATAAAAAACATAAAGCGGATATTACGGTCGTTTATAAGGATTATGTAGGGGAATTAATAGAAAAGCCAATCTATCACACTTGCTCAGTAGATTCGGATGATGACATCACGGACATAAGCTTTTATACCATCCCTAGACCTGGTGACCATGTTTGCCTCGAAACCTTCATCATAAGTAAAACCTTATTGGTGAACTTGATCAAAAGCTGTGTTGCCAGTGGAGAATATGACTTTTTGAAAGATGCTGTGAAAGCCAATCTTCACCGTTTTACTGTCAAAGGCTACAATTTTACTGGAGATATGCCATTCATCCATTCCATTGAAAGTTTTCATTCCAGTAATATGAATTTCCTGAACCCTTCTGTTATCCGTTCTTTCTTCGGAGACACTTGGGATGTTTATACAAAAATCAAACATGAGGCACCGACCAAATATTCACGATCATCGAAGGTTACCAATTCATTGATAGCCAACGGTTGTGATATTGAAGGGACTGTCGAAAACAGTATACTCTTCCGTGGAGTAAAGGTAAAAAAGGGAGCGGTTATAAGAAATAGCATCATCATGCAAAAAGGCGTGATTGAAGAAGGTGCTATCGTGGAAAATATCATAACCGATAAAGAAGTGAAAATTACTAGTGAAAAATCAGTTATTGGTTTAAAACAGCCAGTTGTAATAAAAAAAGCGGAAGTCATTTAAAAGAGGAGGTGCGGCAATGAATGTTGTATTTGCTGCTTCAGAATGCGCCCCTTTTATAAAAACGGGAGGGCTCGGAGACGTTATAGGTGCGCTCCCTAAAGCGCTAAAAAAACAGGGAGTCCATGTAAGTGTCATCCTTCCTAAATACGGGGATCTGCCTAACCGATTTAAACAGGAAATGAAACATATGACGAGTATTGAAGTTCCTGTTGGTTGGCGCCAGCAATTTTGTGGTATCGAAAAACTTGTTGCAAATGGAATTACATATTATTTCTTGGATAATGAATATTATTTTAAACGGCATGGGAGTTATGGTTTTTTTGATGATGGCGAAAGGTTCGCCTTCTTTTCCCGTGCAATATTAGAGGTTTTACCCTATTTAGAAAAAAAGCCGGATGTCATACACTGTCATGATTGGCAAACAGGCCTTGTCAGTGCTTTGCTGAAAGCCCATTATCATAACCATCCTTTCTATCAGGATATTAAAACGATATTTACAATACATAATTTACGCTATCAAGGAGTTTATCCTAAAGCTGTTTTAGCAGAATTACTGGATTTAAGTGAATTATATTTTAATATCGATGGTCTTGAATTCCATGGAAATGTAAGTTATTTGAAAGCTGGCTTAGCTTTCTCTAACATAGTCACAACTGTAAGCCCAAGTTATTCCGAAGAAATTCAGAGTCCCTATTTTGGGGAAAACCTGGATGGGTTTTTAAGGAAAAGAAATGGTGACCTTAAAGGGATTATCAATGGAGTGGATTATGAGGAATATAATCCTGCGGAAGATGAACATCTTCCTGTTCCATTCGATTCCTATGAGGGTAAGATGGAGAATAAACGTGAGTTACAGAAATCGTTGGATCTTCCAGTCAATGATGATGTCCCGGTCATATCAATGGTGACCAGGCTTGTTGATCAAAAAGGAATGGATCTTATTCTCCATGTTTTTCATGAAATGATGAACCAAGGAATTCAATTCATTCTTTTAGGTACGGGTGATGAGCAATATGAATCTGCATTTCGCCATTTAGCTGACCAATATCCAAATCAGGTTTCAGTAAATACATATTTTGATGAGGGTTTAGCAAGACGCATATATGCAGGTTCTGATTTATTTCTGATGCCGTCCCAATTCGAACCATGTGGAATTGGCCAACTATTGGCGCTTCGTTATGGTACTCTGCCGTTAGTGAGGGAGACAGGCGGACTTCGTGATACAGTCATTCCGTATAATCAATTTACTGGTGAGGGGAATGGTTTCAGTTTTACGAATTATAATGCACACGATATGCTTCATACAATTGAACAATCAGTTGGGCTCTACAAATTCCAGCCCAAAAGATGGAGGAAGATGGTCGAAAGTGCAATGAAGTTAGACTTCAGTTGGACATCATCTTCCATAAAGTATATTGAGCTGTATGAAAGTCTCATCCCTGTCATGAAGTGATAATTGGATAGGTAATACATAAAACACTTGCGAAAATAAGTCTTCGTAAGTGTTTTGTTTCTTTTACCATCAAATATGGGTATATGTTTGATATATATAAAATATTGTTGTGTAGGAGAATGAAAAGATGAGAAGAAGAAGAATGGAATTTGTATTTTTATTTATTTTAATTGCCGCAGTTTATATGATCCTTTTCACTCATGTTAGCTTCAACGTGAAGCTATTTTTTATTGGATTATATATTTTTGTCATGTTTGTTACCATGTTTTCACTCATGCTGGAAAATAGATTTGCTCACGAGACCCTTTTATGGATGTATGTACTTTTGTTTTTCCCGGTATTTGGATATGTATTTTATCTATTTTCAGGTCAGCTCTATTTAAAGGGGTATTTGTTTCGAAGTAAAAGGAAAAGAGATCGGGAAGAATGGAAGAGTCTTGTCACTCATGTATCACCGCCAGATCTTTCGTTCTTGAATAATCATCAGCAATCATTCGCAGCTTTTGCCAAAAATGCTTCTGAGACAACTATAAGTACATCTTCGCAAACGGAAGTTTTGAAAAATGGAAACGAAACGTTTACGGAAATCATTAAACAGTTAAAAAAGGCTGAAAAATTCATTCATATTGAATATTATATTTTTCGTTCAGACAGGCTTGGTACCGAAATTATAGACATCCTAATTGAAAAAGCAAAAGTTGGTGTGGAAGTTTTATTCATTTTTGATGCAGCGGGTAGTTTAAGCCTTTCAAATAATGAAGTTAAGCGGATGAAAAATGCGGGGATAAAAGCTTATCCATTTTCGCCATTGAAACATGGTTTTTTCAATCAAAAGTTCAATTTTAGGAATCACCGAAAAATCATCATCATTGATGGTGAAATTGGTTTTGTAGGCGGATTAAACGTAGGTGAGGAATATTTGGGACGAAATAAAAACATTGGTTTTTGGAGAGATACACACATGGTCCTGAAAGGGGAAGCGGTATTTATGCTTCATACCGTTTTCCTTCTGGATTGGGAATATGTTAGTGGGGAAGATGTATTGCAAGAACGTCCAGTATTCAAAAATAAAGTTGAACATGGGGATGGAGCTGTCCAGGTTGTAGCGAGCGGACCTGATACACAACAGGGAATAATGAGTGATTTTTACTATTCGCTTATTACTAGCGCCACTGAATCAATCTGGATTGCAAGCCCATACTTCGTACCTAATCAAGCCATTAAAGCAGCAATTAAACATGCAGCCATTAAGGGGTTACAAGTTAGGCTTATGGTTCCGGCAGTAAATGATGGGTTTTTAACCCAATATGGAAGTCGCTCCTATTTCGGGGAGCTGCTTCAATTCGGTGTAGAGGTATACTCGTATAAAAAGGGCTTTTTACATCAAAAACTTATTATCGTAGATGGTGATATGGCCTCTATAGGGACCGCAAACATGGATATGAGGAGTTTTCATCTGAATTTCGAAGTCAATGTCTTTCTTATGGGCAGCCGTACCATTGATGATCTTGTCACTCATTACAAAGAAGATATGAAAGATAGTGATAAGCTAGATTCAATCAGGTATAACGATCGTGGCTTCTTGGAACGTTCAAAAGAATCATTTGCCAGATTGTTTTCGAATGTACTCTAATGGGAAAAAATGAAGATAAATAGTATAGTTGAAATGTAATGAAATTAGTTGGCCATAAGGAGAATTAAAGAGAATATGAAATTGGTTTCCTGGAATGTGAATGGTATTAGGGCTTGTGTTAAAAAAGGATTTTTAGATTACTTTAAAGATGTGGATGCAGATATTTTTTGTCTTCAAGAAACTAAGCTACAAGAAGGGCAGATTTCACTTGAATTGGAAGGGTACCATCAATATTGGAATTATGCACTGAAAAAAGGATATTCCGGTACAGCCATTTTCACGAAGGAAAAACCGCTTTCCGTGAAATATGGTGTAGGGGGGCTGGACGAGGAGCCGGAAGGCAGGATCATAACACTGGAATTCGAGAAATTCTATATGGTGAATGTTTATACACCCAATGCCAAAAGGGATTTATCTAGGCTTGATTACCGTCTCGAATGGGAAGATGGGATGATTGATTATCTTAAAAAACTGGATTTGGTGAAACCGGTAATCTTTTGTGGTGACCTGAATGTCGCACATCAGGAAATCGACTTGAAAAACCCAAAACCTAATATTGGGAATTCGGGTTTCACTAATGAAGAACGTGGGAAGATGACTGAATTACTTGATGCAGGGTTTATCGATACATTTCGCCATTTTTATCCAAACCAGGAAGGTGCCTATACTTGGTGGTCATATATGAGTAAAGTAAGAGAGCGGAATATTGGCTGGAGAATCGATTATTTCATTGTTTCTAAACGGATAGCGGATTCTTTAATGGAGGCTAACATTCACTGCGATGTTATGGGTAGTGATCATTGCCCGGTCGTCTTGGAAACGAACCTCTAAATCGAATAATTTCGTTTAAATGGGGATACTATTGGTTATCCATATTTAACAGGAGGTTAGGATTATGAACACATTTATCGTGGGCTTTCATCAAGAAGATAATGTAGATAGCATGCAAGTGCAAAAACTGACGGCGGCTGAGTTTGAAAAAACAACATCACGCGGTTTTCGCAGATTATTTGAACTGGATACAAATATCGGGTATTTCGTTTTTTTTGATGCAGAAGATGATGAGGGTGATTTATCTCATCTTGTTTTGCAGTATGAAGAAGATAATCAGGATCCAAGTGATTGTTATTCCTTTTCTAAAAATGACTTTTATGAATTCATGGCACTTTATTTGCAAGGCATGGATGAAGTGGAAGATGCAGAAGATGATGAGGACAACGAAGAGTATGGACCAATCCATCATCTTGCCCATTTGATGTTTCATATTGTTGAAGAAGGAAAATCCGTAAAGCCTTAACTGCCGGGTGATGAGATGAAAGGGACTTGTGGGCTTTGTGGCAGTGTTGAGATTGAACTGACCATCTCCTAAGGAGTTAAGCGGCAGCCATTTACCAATTGCTTATCTCTGTAAATCATGTCATAAATAGATTCACGCACGCCTTGTATTCAAACCGAGAGCTCGCCATCCGACTATATAACGTTGTATTGCTAAAAAATGATGAAGCATTGAAAAAATACTTAAAGTGGATAAAAAAACAACCGGTTACCAGGACAGTCAAGATTAGAAAATCAAAAACCAAATAATGCAAAAGCCCATCTTTATAAAGATGGGCTTTTGCATTTCGTTCAGCTTGCTTTATTTTTCAACCGGTCCAGTAAAAATCCACCTTTAAAATAGCGTGGTTCATATGAAATGATGAAAGCCTTAGGTTCAAACTTTTCAACGGTTGCTATTAATTCTTGTTCCCGGTTTCGTTTTGTCAAGATTTCCATCCGATAGCGGTTGCTATCCCTGCCCTCGCCCGTATAAAGAGTGACACCAAATCCGTTGTTCCTTAGGGTATCAACTAACTGTTCATTTTTGGTTTGGGTATTAACGGTTACATTAATAAAACCGATGGCGAGTTTTTGCTCAATTTTCGTACCAAAAATTATTCCGATTCCAAAACCGACTGCATAGACAACCATGGCGAGTATGCTTTGGTCACCGCCAAATACAAGGGATAAACCAAAAACGTATACTAACATTTCTGCGATACCCAGTATCGAGGCAAGTATGGTAATATTTTTTACTAAGAAAATGGTTCGCAGCGTGTATATCGGAACATAAATAAGTTGCAATAGCAGAATCAGAAGTATTTCTTTCAATTGAGCACCTCACCAATATCTTCTAGTTAAATTTAGATGTTTCATCCTCGGGAATGTTCATACTATATGTAACATCTTCCATAATCTAACCACACTATAATAGAAGAATTCAATGGGAAATATTAAGTATTTTTTATGGAATTTCCATTGTGAACGAATTAAGTATTTATAAGATTTTTAATACTCTTTTTTTTATTAATTTGGTATCATTATCCTTATTGATTAATATGGGGGAATGAATATGATTAATTATGATGGACGGATATTCAGAGCAAAAGTCAACTCTGAAAATGGGGAAGTATCAGGAAATACTTCCTTTCACTATTCACAAGAAGGTTCTATTCTTTCAGCAAGTTATCAGGGTGGAGAGATTGTTAAAGGTACGTTAATAGGGCTTGTCCATATGGATGGATCTCTTGAATTCAGGTATAATCATATCAATGAAAAAGGTGAAATAAGAGGAGGAAGCTGTCTTTCCACCCCTGAAATGCTGCCTGATGGAAGGATACGTTTGCATGAAAAATGGAAATGGTCAGATCTCGAGCATAGTGAAGGACACTCCATCATTGAAGAAGTGAAAAAATAAGATTCTGCATAGAGGGGTTTGAGGACAATTACTACTATTTGTTTAGTGCGGCATGGTCAAACAGATTGGAATGCACTAGGGAAACTGCAGGGGCAGACTGATATCCCTTTAAATGAACTAGGAAAGATACAGGCACGGCAATGTGGTGAATTTTTGTCTAAAGAGGATTGGGATGTAATCATATCAAGCCCACTAAAAAGGGCAAGGGAAACGGCTGAAATCATTTCCAATTATATCGAAGTTCCGGTAATTGAAAAAATAGCATTCATTGAAAAGAATTTTGGCGTCGCTGAAGGAATGACAGCAGCAGAAAGGGAAGCAGCATTCACGGATAAGTTATATCCCGGTCAGGAAAATCAGGATTCTTTACGAAACAGGCTGATGAATGGGCTCCAGGAAATTCAAAAGGAGTATCCTGACAAGAAAGTGATACTTGTTGCACATGGCGCTGTCATTCATTTCATTTTACGATTGATGTCAAACGAGTCAATCGTTTCCAAAGAAATGCGGTTGTTCAATGCATGTTTGAGTACGATTAGATTTGATGCCGATTCTTGGATTATTGATGATTTCAATCAAGTGAATCATTTATCTTAGTCCTATATTAGTTGGGGTTAAAAATGGGTATGGTTGATATTCAGGAGCTAATGAAGGAAAGAAGGAAATAATGACTAAAAAGACGGCATTGATTTTAGGGGCTACAGGTGTGGTCGGTACCCAGTTGGTTAAAGAGATAAGCAGTAGTAAAATCTATAAGGAAATCCATTTTATGACAAGAAGGGAAACGGAATTCACAGAGCCCAAGTGCACAGGGCATATTGTGGATTTCGAAAATTTATCCAGGTATGCCGATTTGTTCAACGTCACGGATGTTTTCATTTGTTTAGGTACAACGATCAAGAAGGCTAAATCCAGGGAAGCTTTTCGTAAAGTTGATTATGATTATGTAATCGAAGCAGCTAAAATGGCGAAAACATCCAATGTTGAAAAATTACTCGTCATAACAGCCATGGGAGCCGATTCCAAATCAAAGTTTTTTTACAACCGTGTTAAGGGCGATGTGGAAGGAACACTACAACACCTAGATTTGAATTCTGTACATATTTTCCGTCCTTCCTTACTTCTTGGAGAACGAAAGGAATTTAGGGCAGGTGAAAAGATTTCTAGTATGCTAAGCCCATTTGCTAAATTTCTCTTTATGGGCCCTTTACGCCCATATCGTGCCATAGAAGCAAACAAAGTAGCTGCTGCAATGTATGCTGCAGCCCAAACCACGACAAGGGGATTTCATCTTTATAATTCTGATGAAATAGAGAGACTTTCAACAAGGAGTTAATCATAAATTCATGAAATGAGCCTCCAATAGGCTCGTTTTTTTATAATTTTAAATCCGTTTTGGATGTATCTGACAGCAGATGAACATTTGTAGCTGAAAAAAGGAAGTGGAGTATAATAGTGAGAACCTGGATAAATTGGAAAGTCCAGGCCAAAGGGGTCTGGAAAGGTAATTAAAGTCAATCAATAGAGAAATTCATGATACTACTTCATTTCTAATCTTCCGGATGAAACTTGATTCCAACTAGGTTTTCCACTACAATTCGTAGTGGGAGTGATAAAAATGAATATTAAAAATTTTAAATATGATGAAGTTGGACTGAATCGTTTCTTTGGTCCCTTGGAAGCTAATATCATGGAATATTTATGGGATAAAAATGAACAGAGTATTAAAGCTGTCCAGCAATCCTTGGAGCTTGACAAGCCTATCAACTTTAATACTGTAATGACAGTCATGAACCGTTTAGTTGAAAAGGGCATTCTTGAAAAGAGGTCCGAAGGAAGGCTTTCATTATTTCGCCCCGTGCAGTCTAAAGCCGAGTTTTTAGAAGAGCAGTCAAAGAAACTGACTGAGAATTTGCTGGATGAGTTTGGCGGGGCTGTCATTAGCCATATGCTTGATGCCATGAAAGACGCTGACCAAGGTTTAATTGAAAAATTGGAACAAAAAATTCAATCGTTAAAAAAGGATAAATTATAATGTGGAAGAAAAAGTCTTATTTTGTGATAAGCCTGAGTCTTTTAATTGCTTGTGTAGTATGGAGCCAAATGGGAGCGTTTTTGGTACATATCTTTTTTGGAGTAAATATTAAAGCCAACTTTTTTAAATTTTGCTTTAGTCTATTCAAGGAAGGTTCAGTTTACTACTTTATAGTCATCACACTGCTCAATATAGTAATATCCTATAGTATATTGAGCACCCTTTTCAAAATTGCAGAGCAATATCTTCTATCCAGAAGGTTCAAACAAAAGCTTTTTACCTACAAAAACGTTGAAAAGACAAGGACAATAAATGAAACATTCAAACAGGTCAACAAAGATATCTTAGTTGTTAATGCTAATCAACCACTTGCGTTTACGCTTGGTTTTAGGCGACCTTTCATTGTTTTAAGCACTGGTTTAATTCAATTATTGGAGCTTGACGAGCTGGAAGCGGTAGTGGAGCATGAAGCATTTCACCAAAAAAGATATGATCCACTGGTAATCTTTATTTTACAGTTGATCTCGCATACTTTATGGTTTGTTCCACTGACAAAATGGTGTTATAAAAATTACAAAATAATAAGTGAATTATTAGCCGATGAATATGCGATTAATAAAATGGGCACTGATTTAGGCATAAGCGCTGCTTTGTTGAAGTTAATTAAACATTTTAGCTCTGATAAATCAACTCCTGTCATTGTCCACTTCTCAAATGAATCGGTAAACTATAGACTTCAGCATTTAGTTGATCCTCATAAAACAATTCCTTTGAGGGCTGATAGTACCACGATTTTTGTTTCTATATATGTTTTGGTGATATTATTGGGAATGACTATAGTGATTGTCGGATGACTTTCACTTGATTTTTTTGCAAGTTTACACTACACTTTGTAGTGTAAAATAAATAAAAGGAGATGTGTCATGAATAAACAAGAAATCGGTACCTTTTTATTAAGAGTAATGTTGGGAATTACATTTTTGTTACATGGTTTATCAAAGTTCCAAGGTGGATTGGATAACACATCAGGATGGTTTCAAAGTATGGGCATTCCAGGGTTTTTGGCCTATGTTGTTGGTACAATTGAATTGGTTGGAGGATTAGCTTTAATTTTAGGTCTTGGAACAAGAATAATTTCTGCTCTACTTATATTCATTATGGCTGGTGCAATTGTTTATGTGAAATTTCCAGCAGGTTTTATGGGGAATGGAGAAGGTACAGGTTTCGAACTGGACCTGGTTCTTATGATTATTGCACTTCACCTAGTATTAAATGGAAGCCGATTCCTATCTATAGACTCTAAGCTACCAAACCCTAAGAAAACGAAAAATTCAGAAAAAATAGCGAGTTAATAAGGAAGGTTACCAAATTGAAACGAATGGATTAAAGTCAATAAAAACTTTTCTACTGAACGGATTCAAAAAACTTAGTCAAGGAGCGGAGCTTGAGGGCATGAATCCGATAATTTACTTGGGTCATGCCTTTTTCATTTCACCTTGATTCGTTGATGTTTCTTTAGAAATTCCGATATAATCTTCTATTTCTTGTTTAAATGCTCCATGCTCTGAAACTGATGTAAAATCAAGCATTTCAGATATAAGTAATTTACTATAAACGAATTGTCAAAGCACACCCTTTCTTAATCCATTATGAAAAGGTCAACCAATCACCTTTGGAGTTTAAAGAACAGTCTTCAATTGTGGAGGATGCCTTGGATTATGCAGTAAAAAAGGCATAGTATATACTGGATTGCCAAAGAACGTGGTAGTTTTGACGAGAATTCCCTTTAAGATCCAAAGAAATTGATAAAGCGCTAGATCCCATTGAATAAAATCGATAACCTACTAACAAATACTTCATATAAGCCCCCCTAATCTATTCACATTAAGAAATACCATTATTTTTATAAAGCTATACTCATTAAAAAGGTGACAAACGTTCCCTACAGAAGGATAAAAATACGAAGACTCCGCCTTAATTACACTTGTTTTATTTGATTCAGGGGATAATGAATATATGTTCTTCCTAATTTGATTGTTAAAGAAATGCAAATGGTTCTTGAACCTTTCATAGATATACATATGGACGAGGAACCTACTAGCTTGTGAGCTCTTGAGGAACTTCCAGCCGCTGTTGAATCAAGTATTAGAGAATTATTAAATGATCAAAATGAAAACCAACAATTGTTGAAGCATACATACACCGAGATAGGACAACCAATTGGTTTTGAGTGATTTTCATTGACGAACACATGTTCTTTGTTATAAAATAAAGTCATGGGTAATAATGGTATAGTGGGTATTGCCACTGACAATTTCAAAAGGAAGCTTGGAAGTTACTCATGCCGTGTAAAAAAATTAGAACAAAAGGAGCTATTTAACTATGACCATGAGATTGTCTCCCTATTTAATGATGAACGGAAATGCGAAGGAAGCGATCCAATTTTACGAAAAAGCATTGGATGCGAAAGTCCTTTTTAATCAAACTTTTGGAGAAATGCCAGAAAACCCGGAATTCCCTTTACCAGAAGAAGCAAAGGAACTTGTTTCACACGCAATGTTAAAGGTTGGAGAAACGGACCTCATGTTTTCAGATACGTTTCCGGGTCAAACCAGTCAAACTGGAGATCAAGTTACGATCTGTATTTCAACTAACGATATCGAAGAATCAAAACGAATTTTTGATTCCTTGTCGCAAGACGGACAAGTGAAAATGCCACTCCAGGAAGCATTTTTTAGCCCTGCTTATGGGATAGTATTGGACAAATTCGGTATTACCTTTCAAATTTACACAGAGGCTCATCAATGAATTTTCTCTAGGAAAAAAATATCCCCAAGCATAGTAGCTGTTTTTTGAATCTTAGTTGCAACTGAAGGCACAATAGTTGAAAAATCAAATCCCAATTTCTCATTGTTATCACTGAGAGATTGGGGTTTTTAATATGGAATATCCCTTACCGCATGGATGAAACTTTAGATGCATATTAAAAGCTCCCTTCTTAATGAAGCATCACAGAATGGAGTCCCGTAAGTATTACGCGGATTCACAACAATAATTAAGGGGAGTTTTATTAAATCAAAATACCCCTCACAGTACACACTCTTCACACTGTCCCTATATGTTTCCCTTGAATGGAGCCGTTGTTAATCTGATTAATAATTTTTGTACTCAACTAATAAAAGGCTGCCTAATAACCGAAGACCACCATTTGTGTCATGTCTTGGAAAGGAAAGAAGATATCGTTAATTATTCTTTGCCATCTTAAATTTTGATACCTTTTCGTTATCCTTCTGTGATATCTGTCATCTATTCTTTAACTGTTTGTTATTTGTATAGGAATTAGCTATGCTATTATTTAAAACATTAGCATACATACAAGCCAAATAGGATGTAACAAATTACAGATGGTACAGGCAGTGCTATAGAAATAAAGTAGATAATTTCTTCCTAATCAGCATGATACCTTAAATAGGGGCATTAAAATCGAGAAAAAGCAGTCTTGAATAACTCACTCATATCATTGATCGTTTAGAAAATATATACACTTCAATTGAAGTCGGTTTGAATCGTTCCTTTTTATTATATTTATATCTATTAATTTCCCGCCAAAATGCCACATCATCCATAGCCTGCTATTTATCAGAATTAAAATGATTCATTTTTTTCAATTAATAGGGTAATATCACTCAATTTAACATTGCTTGGCGTAATAAGATGAAAAGGGGGAACTTTGTGAACACAGATCAAGCTTTCGACCTGTTAAAGGATGCAGGTGTTACAGAAAGTAGTAATATTCAAACTGTTCGACGATGGCTGCGTGAAGGAAAGATTAAATACGAGGGAGGAAACGGGGAAAGAAAAACTGGATATATTCTGGATGATACAGACCAAGCTTTCGACCTGTTAAAGGATGCAGGAATTACAGAAAGCAGTGGTATTCAAATTGTTCGACGTTGGTTACGAGAAGGTAAGGTTAAATACGGGGGAAACGGAAAGAGTAACACTGGATACATAATCGATGACAAATCCTCAAGGCTGGCAATAAATGATATATTAGATCAAAATAAGGACGAAATCATACACCGATTAAAATTAAAAATACAAGCCCAAGATAAGCAAATAGAAGGAATTGAGGAACTCAATGAGACTGCAAAAAAAATATTAATTCAGCAAAGGGATATGTATAAAAAGGAAGTAGTCATTCTAAAGAATGAAAAAAGTGAATTGCAAAATGAAACAAAGGATTTATTAAAAGAAAATATTGAATTACGTAATGAATTGATAAAAGTAAAAGCCAACATAAGAGATAATTACAATTACGGCTCCACTGCCCAATCAAATGATTATAGTGAAAAATTAGGGCTTTCAAAAATGGCGAGTTATAAAGAATTGTTAGCCGAATATAAAGGGTTATTAAAAATAACTCATCCAGACCATAACGGCAACGCAAAGGTCTTTCATTACATTAAGACTGATTTCGATAGTTTTAGAAATAGCAACAAAGGTAAATGATTTAGGGTTTAAATTCAAGCAAGAATGCTGAATAAGGTAAGGACTGTAAAGTAAAAACTAATAAGAGGTTGAATTCGAATTTAATAAAGAATCCTTGTTCTATAGTGTATTTATTTTAGAGGTTCCATGGTCTTGACAGATACATCAAATCTTATTAACCAAAGGATTTTCTCTAAGTCTAAAACGTGTTCAACGCTTAATGAGCAAGGCGAGTATTCGTTCTATCACGAAGAAAAAATATCGTTCTTATCCACTTCTGTATTGGATCTTCATTCAAAGAAAGCAGTAGTAGGGTATTTCTTTTCAAGTTCTATGACGACAGGACTGGTCTTAAAAGCTTTTGATAACGCTCATTTTGCACAAAAGCCCTTGGTGGCTTAGTTCTTCATACGGACCTTGGCTTACAATATACAAGCAGTGAGTTTAAATTCAACTTTTCCAAAACCACCATATTAAGCAATCCTTTAGTCAACAAGGCTGTCCGTCCGATAAAGCCTGTTTTGAATCCTTTCAAATGGAAACAAAGTCAATCACGTGCGATATCTCGACTATTAAACAGCTAAACTAGCGATGTTCCAATTTATTGAAGGTTGGTATAACCGAAAACGAATTCACAGCAGCTTAGGATATTAAAGCCATTGAAGATAAAATTAGAAATCCAGCTTAAGGTTTAACTTTTTGTGTCCAAGTTATTGACTCAAATCCAAAGTACATAGAAAAAGTGTGTTTTGAAATTAATCGAAACACGCTTTTTTAAATTCAATTGAAGCATCCTTTTATAAAAAAGTTTAATAATTTTTGTGATTCTTATTCAATTAAAGCTTCCGATTATGGAAGATCTCATTGAAGATATGCCCCTGTTACTTTGATTAATTCACAATATTTTCAAGTGGGTTCCCTTTCGCTTCCAGAAATGCGTTGAAATCCATAAAGTAAAAAACTCCTTATAAAAAGAAATAAGCGGAAAAATGAAACTTATGTAATCGAACTAATGTAAATCCCTTTTAATAACACCTGTCAATATAAATGCAAAAAACAACATCTATGACTGCGTATAGTAATATAAACAATTTGAAATTTTTATTTATCTATTTTAATATCCGCATAGAACATACCAAAAACGGACCAATATTAAAAGGAAATTTACCCGATTCCTTGGCCCTAATTTGATACTAATAGAGCATCCCTAATCATATTCTTATAATAGAAAACAATAAAAAGGGGTGTAAAGTTAGTTGATAAAAGAAAAGGTTAGCTTACGACCCATTGTAAGTAAGATAAATTTACCCACCGTTTTGAAAACAACTATTCTTCCGGGTGACTCAATTGAAAGATTATTTATTGCAACTCAGGTAGGAGAAATCTTTTACATAGGAAACGGAGTTATTAGGGTTTTTTTAGATATTCGCTCGCGAATCTTAAAATTAGGTAGTTCTGAACAAGGTGTTTCAGGTAGGGGATATGATGAACGGGGATTAATAGGGCTAGCGTTTCATCCAGAATTTTATTATAACGGTTTGTTTTATCTTCATTATTCAGTAGCTGGAACACAAGGTCCAGGGGCCCTTACTGAACATTTTATGCCTAACCCGTGTGATCCCAGAACTTTAAACCTAAAGTGGATAAATAGAGAAACTCAATATGATCATATTGATACAGTTGAAGAATGGATTTTACAATCGAATGGTCAACCTCAAAAACGACGGACATTACTTAACATAAGAAGACCATTTTTTAATCATAATGGTGTCAATAGCTTAAACTTTTCACCTGAAACCGGAAAACTTATTTTAACAACTGGAGATGGTGGAGCAGGCTATGATCCATTTAATTTAAGTCAAGATGATATGGAGATAGCTGGTAAAATAATTGAAATTGATATAGTTAAGAATACATTTATCGATGATCCACCCATAGTCACACGTTTTAATGAACTTCCCTCACCTATTCAGGAAACGCTTACGGTAATTGCAAAAGGGGTTCGCAATATAACAGGCATTTCATTTCAAAAGTTTTATAATCAGTATATCAAATATGTGGGGAATGTCGGACAGGATTTGGTAGAGTCAATTTTTTCATTCGTTCATTATAAACCAATACCGGTTACTCAGCTTATTCAAGCTTCTTTAATGAGAATTAAACCTGACCAAGAAGGATTTATTAACTTTGGTTGGCGAGGGTGGGAAGGTGCTTTTCCTACTTCGTTTATAAAGGGCTGTTCTGAAAACCCGGCTTTGAATGAGAAAACGATTGCTTATTACAATGACACAGTAAAAAATTCTGTGAGGCGTCTACAGCCTTTAATTAGTTATTTTCATAAAGATCCTCGCCCCGATAAGTTTGGAGGAACTGCACTTACAGGAGTGCAGCCGTATATGGGGAATAGAATCCCAAATTTAACGGGAAGCGTTGTGTTTACCGATCTTGCCCGGAAGGAAGAATCTCGACCTCCGGTTAGAGGGGTTTTAGCTTATACCAGGGTAAGTACAGATTGTAAACTAAACGATTTTAGTGTTATTGAAACTGATTATAACTTTGGGACGCAATCAGCTTATTATGTTAGTTTGGGAACGAATCTGGATCAAACCAGTCTATATTTAGGGGTTTATGGCTCTATGAAAGCGACTGAATTAAACCAAGGTACTGTTTTTGAAATTGTTCCATGATTTATTAAAACTATAAAATTCGACGGCTGGAATATTTGTCATATATTTACTGTATTTGTGACAATAAAGACAAAGTAGAAAATTTCAAAATAGAGCTAATTGTAGTTTCGTAATAAAGTTTGTTCAAAAATACCTTGCACACCCATTCCCATCAGCTTAAGGAATTCATTGTTCCCCCAAATGAAAAATAGGAAGGAACACCAAAGGGAGAGAATGCGCCTTTCCAAACTTGCCCATTTGAAACACGGGAATTTGTAGCTGTTCCTTGCCAAAAATACATTTCTTTATCGGGACCAAGATAACACCGTTGTTATGATGAACTCCAATGCTAGGTATTCCTGAACTAATATCCTTCTTGGAGCCATCTGGTCTTACAATAATAATTAATCCCTGGTGTGCAATATAGATATTACCTTTGTAAAAAGTAAAAAATCGGCAAGTGGGGGGGAGGTCCCTCAGCTATTACTCTTGTTGGAGTAAGTATAAATACTTTACCATTTCCAGAAGAAATTTCAGCATCTGCAATTAGACTTTCCCATCGATCCGTAAACGTTAAGTTAATTGGAGTTGTAAACTTTTTCCGCAAATACTTTAATTTTTTTAAATAACCATGGAGGGGCAATCCTCATTCCAATTGATTACTTACAGGAAATACAGCATAAAGCGAAAGGGTATGAATAGTATAGAAAGTGACAAATTGGTTGTTTTTAGGGGGTGGTTTTAATCAATCGGTTTGTTCGTTATTGGTATCAATCGATGATAGGGACAGCTGCAAACTATGTTCCTGTAAGAAAAATGACCCTTGCAACCAAGTTAGTTATTACAGCCTTATTGAGTACATTTTCCACTATGCTTCAATCAGCAGGGGGCTTTATGCCTGGTATAGGCTTTCTAATTAGTTTTCTGGCGACATTACCAATTTTTTTAGCTACTTGTTTTTCTATCCGTCAGGGAATTCTCTCTTATACCCTTACGCTTTTCCTTTTATTTATTATTCAGCCGAGTGAACTAATTATCTTTCCCTTTACAACAGGTTTATTAGGTCTTGCGATGGGTGTGGCCTTTTTACAATTGAAGAGGAGAATTGTGGTTGTTTCCTTTTCATCAATATGTCTACTTACGGGTATTATGGTGATTCTGTATGTATTCCGTTTTCCAGTGCTAGGCCCTACTGTTGATACACCTATGGATCCAAAGGTTATTGCAATAATATTTATATTGAGTTTTCTATACTGCTGGATCTTCGCGGAACTTTGTAGAATACTCATGAATAGATTGTGTCGGGCGTTGCCTTAACAGTTGAGTAAAATCTTTTTGAACGAATAATCAGAGTTTGGACGTTTGGGGTATAAGGGCGTGGAAACTCTAGCGGATGTTCCTCATGCTTTTCCACCTTTACATACTGCCCGTTGGGTAAGTGGTGTGCAAATACATAACATAACTGCATGGTGAAAAGAAATGCAAAGTTAAGCTAATAAGAACTTGGATATCCGGATTGCCAAACAAACATTTCACTGGATGGAGTTTACTTAGAGATGCCTTAAAGCATTTAATAGCAGAAGGGGTAAGACGAAGTTTTGGAGGTCCATGGACAAGTCTTAATTAGGCTATTGGTCATGTATTTGATTTCACCTCGTGGCCATATTTTATCAGGAAAATCCCTTATGAACTAATAGGTGCATTAGTTCATTAAGGAACTCGATGAGAAAAAAAGATGTCTATTTTCTGTGTTTTTTTCTCGAACTTCATTCTTCATCTATTAATATAGATATAAAGGTTTTGAGGTGACAGTTATGTGGGAGCAGGAAGTGAATTACATCTATCATTTTTAAAACATCTGACATCTGGAGACTATTTTTTCCTTCTCATCCATTGCGTTGCAACCCATTTTTCTCCAGTAATAACTGGAGCTCCACCATGTAAAGTCAGGTCGTTAAGGTTTTGATCGTTATAGAAATATTCATAATACACTGCCATTCCTTTTTGAGGTGATACTGAAAAATTCAGTTTAGGAAAAAAAGTTTCTCCCCCATGCTCTACATCATTTAAGTACATGACGATTGTGCTGATTCTATTGTTTTTTGCTGCTATACTTGAGGATGTAAAAAAATCAAAATGGGCTTTATATTCTTGCCCAGGAGTATATTTAAGAATTTGAATACCATCTCCATGTTCAATGGGTATATTCATGATTGTTGAAATCCTTTTTTCGATTTTGGTAATGATGTCATATTCATTTTCTTGAAAAAACATACTACTGCTCGTTCTTATCTCATTTACTTCGTGCTTAACTCCAATTTTGGAACGATTCATTCTGTCTTTTGACAATTAAATAAGTCCGTCACATTCTTCGTCACTCAAAACATTCCCTAATATTACAATTAGTGGTTCATCTAATCTAGCAATTACATTAATGTCTCGGTCTTCCGTTTTGATTTTATTTCCAATATGATTAAAAATAGTTTGTTCTTTACTTATTTTATTTTCCACCGTCAACTTTCATCGAATCCTAATAGAATGAATTTTCCGAACAATTAGTTTGAATTGCCACTGTAAGCGTTTTACTATGTTAATTATACCACGAACCTTTTTATATAACTGTTTCTTAGTTCTTGCTGACAGTGCTCCGATTATGAGGTGGACCAGTAAAAATTACTGGTGACCTAGCGCTTGACTATGGCAAACTCTAATCATTTACATAAAATAATCTGCCCAAGTCACTTTGTAAAGATATTCATGTGTGTATTTTCACCAAAATTCATACGTGAGTTTAATTCCTTCTTCATCAATTATAGAAGGACTTTTCAAAAAAAGGAACGTATTTCCTTTCGTAATAAGCCGTTCAAGAAACTTAGAGAAAAAGAGAAAAAGAAATGTATGATAGGAAATGTGAAGGAAGTGAACGAAAGCGGAGGACTTTAAATCTATCAGTGTTACTGAAGGGATTAAAAAGGTGATGTAATAAAAAATCCAACTTCGTTTCCGCTGAATGGTAAGGGGTCGCAAGGGGCCGTTTTAAAAATTTCTTCAGACAAATGTGTGAAAATTTGTACAAAACCAGAATATGCCATTAAAGAGGGGGATGTATTGAAAATTGCACAAGAGTCATCCACTATTCCACGGCTTTATGGGTGGGGCAAAACTATATTATTATGGAATATCTTGAGGGGCCAACTTTATTCCAATATTTTGGAATTTTGAGGGATCCTATCCGGAAAATTGATGAGGCAAATTCTTTTTGTGCTTAAAGAAATGGAGCGTTAAAGTTTACCAGAATGGATGCCTATTTGCGCCACATTATTGTAACTAAAGATGAGGAATTAAAAGTAATTGATCATTATAGCTCCTATACAAGGAATCGAAACAGGCTAGAGTCGATATTCAAAGGTTTAAAAAGTTGGGTCTATTACCATTGTTCTTGGAAGAGTTAAAAGAAATGGATCCCGAGTCCTATATGGAATGGAAAGATTTACAGATAAAAAAAGTAACTCCTTTAAAGCTAATAAGGAGTTACTTTTTTCTGGGGAAAAACCAGCGTTATTTTGGATTGCTATGATGCTGGATGATACGATTAACGATATCTGGCAATTTAATTTTCTGGTCTAAAAGAAACTTGTAGAGAGCATCTCTATCCTTCGTACTCACATTCCACTCTTTTGGGATTGATTCAATCACTTGATAAATCGATTTGTTCGGCAAATTCACTATTTTTTCAATATACGATGTAAGCTCTGTGTGATCATCGAGAAGAGAGAAGGCCCATTTATAAAAAGGCCAATGGTAGTTATATACCGGTGTTTCTCTCAGCGTTTGAGCTGACCATTGGTAACGTCCCGGAAAAACTCTGCCATGATCAATCATATGGACATAATAGCCACCATCACTGAGATTTTCCAAAATGACATTCATCGTACCTCGATCAGAGTTATTTACCCATTGGTCGAATACCGTTATACCGGCCAGCATATCTCGGTTTTTAACATCCGTCTTAGTGGGAGGATTCACTCTAACATTTTCGAAAACTGTACTGTTTTTAATATAAACACAGCCATATTGGTATCCAGAACTATAGTTGTGTATAGTGGATTGTAATTCAGGAGTTTTCTTGATAAATTCCTCCGGTATATATACAAGATCAAATGGGATAACGGGAAGTGAAAGGAGCTCTGCCAATTTGCCGATCAGGTATTCATTGACCACTTCTTTTTCTCTTTCTTTCTTAGTATCGAACCACTTCACGACATATTCTTTACCATCGCTGAAAAGAATGACATGTGCGGTTCCGCCCCTTAATGTTTGTACATATCGAACTGGATATTTCGTCATATCACTTTATCTCCTTTAAAAATATTTGTCTAGCTCTATTTCTTTTTTACCTTGTCTTTTTTATTAACCATATTGCTCTTGTATTGATCGATGAAATTGGTTATAAGATTCGGTAAATGACCTTTTGTTCTAAAAGAAATTTATACAGCGCTTACTTTACTCCTTCGAGAACCCGCCCTCTACAGGGATGGTTTGGGTAACTTCATAGTTGATTCGTTGGGAAGGGGTACAATTTTTTTAGCATAGAGAAGCCCCAACGGTTAGTTTTTTGGTAAGGGATATCGTATTTCAGATTCTGGGTAAGCGTTTTTTCAGACCAATGATATCCACCCAACATGTTCCATGATCAATCAAATGGACAAAATAGCCGCCTTCCTGTACTACAATGAAAATGCTTATGGTCCGATCTCGTGTATTGGCATTCTGAACTGAATTTGTATTTTTTGGAATGTGATTCAGGAGTACTTTTTATGAATTCACCTGGGATATATACTAGTACGGGGGACAAAAGGAGGGAAGAAACATCGCTAATTTACTGAGCACATAATCATTTACTTTGACTATGTCAATTAACTTCGTTATTTTTTTCTATTAAGCTGTATAGCCTTTGTTGTTCGATGATTTGATTATTCAAATCAAAATTTTCATCAATAACCTGTCTTGCACTTCTGGTATATCTCTTCCATACTCTTGGATGACTCAGGAAATATTTTATACCTTGAGCCAATTTTAAATCATCTTTCTCAGGAACAAGGTATCCTGTTTTTTTATGCTCAATCAATTCCGGAATCCCTCCATGAAAGGTGGAGATGACTGGTAAACCGCTTGCCATGGCTTCTTTTAATGCATTTGGGATCCCTTCTACATCGCCATCTTCGCCCGTTTCACTGGCAAGGCAAAAGAGATGGGAATCTCTTAATTCCTTAGAAATTTGGTTAGAATCCATTGGCCCCCTAAGAAAAACGTGTTCGTTTAATTGGTTTTCATCAATGAAAACTCTTATCTTCTCTTCATCTTCACCTGTACCAATGATGTGCAGTGTCGTTCTTGGGTATTCCTGATGAATCCGTTGAAAGGCCTTCAAAAGCGTAAGGAATCCTTTTTTCTCGACAAGTCTGGCTACAGACAAGATTCGGATTTCTCCTTCCTTAGGTAGGGAACGTTGGACATATGGGTATAAATCTAAATTTAGACCGCCATATAATACATGTACCTTATCTTCTTTAAATCCTAATTTTTTTAATTCATCTGCAAGAAAATGGCAAACTGCAAAACAACCAGCTCCATGTTTTACTAAATTTTGATATCGGAGGACATTTTTGCGAAATCTCTGATATGTTTGAGTGGAAGAATCACGTCCTCGAAAATGTACAATCAAAGGAATATCATACTCTCTAGCTGTTGGTAAAATATCAATGGAATGTTTCCCTTGATGAGCGTGAATCGCGACGACATTTTGCTCCTTAAAGAAGGCTCCAAGGTCTTGAATTTCGTTCAAATTATAATAATGTTCAAACTGAAATTGAACATTGTCGCTATTTGGATAAGGTCCTATTACAATAGGCCGATATTGATCCAACATAATGATTTGATTGTACATAAATCCTTGATTTATTTTAATAGGCTCTCTAATGTAAAAAGCGATTGTCTTCACTATTTCAATCCCTTCCTTCCCTCTAAAATCAAATTTTCGATAAAACTTTGAAATATTTGTCGATCTCGTTCAGTTAAATCTTTCGGAAAAGCGGACCATTTAAAAAATTGTACCTTTTGTATTTCTATATCATCAGGTTTTAAATCTCCGCTGAGTATTTCTTCGGTCACGTAAGCAATATTGACTGGAAAGTATTCATCACCATTAGGAAGCTTCGTAAAATAGTTCTTCCCTGAAAAAACGCCAATTAATTGAAGGGTGCCAATGTTAATCCCTGTTTCTTCCAAAATTTCACGTCTGCATGCCTCTTCCGCAGATTCTCCTAATTCAATAAAGCCGCCTGGGAATTTCCACATTTTATCGGATTGTACCATCAGAAAACGGCTGTTCTGATCGATAACCAAAACGGTGACCCCCGTAAGTAACAAAGCTCTAGTCCCAACGAGAGCACGTAAAACTTCAATGTATCCCATCACAAGTCCCCTTTCAGATCATTTCCTTTCTGGTTTTTACTCTTTTATAGTAAATGCAAAATAGAAAAGATTCGAAACGGACAAGTATATATATTTGTATGTTTTTTGTAAAGTTCTTAATTGAATGTGTATGAGCATAAGACACTGAAGAAATGCTGGGAAAAGCTTTGCTTAAGAGAATTATGCACCAATTGCTTATAGGTCCTTCTCGTCCTTAAGAACCCAGTAAAAGAGGGTATGAATTAATTTTGTGAAAAAGTGTTATTAACCTAAAGCAACTAATCGATGATTTCATATTATAGGTTATGGTTATTAAAAAGAAGAAAAGAGGTGCAAGATTAGATGGATGAATTTAAATCAATAAAGCTTGAGAGAATAGAAAAGAACGGTAAAAAAGAACTTATTATTCATAATCCAACCACATTAAAACTAATTGGGGAAGGAAGTCAAGGTGCAGTCTTTCAGCTTGATGAAGATCTTTGCGTAAAAATTTATGTCAATCCAAATGCAGCAACTAAAGAGGGGAAAGCACTTGAAGCAGCGAAGGAAACTCATATTGTTCCGAGGTTATACGAAGTCGGACCAAACTATGTTATTATGGAGTATTTAAAAGGTCCCAATCTAAAAGATTATTTGAAAGGAAAGCATGATATTCCCGAATCGTTTACAGAACAAATCATAATGATTCGAAAGGAACTAAAGAGAGTTGGATTTATTAGAATCAAGACCTCTATCGGACATTTTGTTGTAACAAAGGGAAATGTGCTGAAAGCAATCGATCATTCAGATGGCCTCACAATGAATGACCCATATAATCCGAAGATGTTTCGTGATCTAAAGAAATTGGGGTTATTGGATTCATTCCTTGAACAAGCAAAGAAAATCGATCCTGAATCATATGAAGACTGGCAGAAAAATATTGATTTCAATGCGATATAGGAAACCTATCCGTTAGGATGACAATATGGGCAGATGGCTTCAGCAAAGGCTCTAACCGGTGCAAGTATGGCATACTTCAAAAAAAATTATGATGAATTCCTCACAAAACCAATTATGTTGTACAAGCAGGAAAATCTAAAAGAGTCGATTGCTTAACGTTGAACTGCACCCCAATTGTTAGACACAACTAACAATTGGAGGTGCAGTTTTTTATGGCGAGATTTTCTTCAGA
>NZ_JBHZPF010000056.1:0-28395 GCF_042787975.1 Peribacillus sp. YIM B13482 | reverse complement strand
GTTCACTAAGTATGAAAGGTTGCCCTTATGATAACGCTGTCGCGGAAGCGACCTTTAAAATCATTAAGACTGAGTTCCCAATCAAACAACATTCGCAAGCTTAGATCAGCTTACACTCGAATTTGGAGACTATGTGAACTGGTTTAATAAGCTAAGAATTCATGGAACTCTTGGCTACTTAAGTCCTCTAGAATATAAAAAATTATCCCTTAAAAAAGTTGTTTGATTTAGTGTTGACAATCCACATCCTCTCAAAAATCATTGTAAGGACTTAACTAAAATGTGTCCATGAAACTATACTAACTCCAAAAACTTAACAATATATTTACACAAAAAAAATTAAGTGTATCTAAAAAAAATATTAAAAAAGCATTAAGTGTAGTTTTAATTAAACTATAAAAAGCAAGAGAATCATGACTTTCTTCAACGGGCAGGCGAACCGAATAAAACAGCAATTGACTTTAGATACGTCTAAACCAACAAATTTTTGTACATCCTTCATAATATTCGGCTCCTTTTCGTGTGTAGCTCTACACTTGGATTTTTTTGGTAGTAACATTATGACCAAGTGCAACCTACGTTAAGCGATAGGAGCTGTTTCGTTCATTATGACTAAAGGATCAGTATAGTTAATAAGGAACGCTGATATACAAAATGCTTTTTAATAATTCTTTAAAAAACTAAGGTTAAAATATAAAAGTCAAAATTTAATGCAGTACCGGAGGAAGACATGAAAATATTAATTGTTGATGATGAGAAATCATTAACTGAGGGAATTTCAAAAATATTAGAAGAAGAAAATTATGATGTAGACATTGCCCTAAATGGTTATGATGGACTTGAGCTTGCAAAAAAAGGCATTTATGATGTGATCATACTCGATATTATGCTTCCTGAAGTGGACGGCTTTTCGATTGTAAAAACATTAAGAAAAGAATCAGTGAGAACTCCTATTTTACTTCTGACAGCAAAGGATAGTATAAAGGACAGGGTGATGGGATTAGATTTAGGTGCAGATGATTATTTAATTAAGCCCTTTGCTGGTCCTGAATTATTAGCTCGAATACGTGTGCTTTTGCGGGGAAAAGGGGAACAGGCAGAAGAACTAGGATACGGACCTATAAAAATTATTGAGCATGACGGATTTGTAAATGGGAAGAAATTAAATTTAACTGTAAAGGAATATCAGTTGCTGGAATTCTTCATTCTAAACAAGGAACAAATCCTGTTACGTGATCAAATTTTTAACCGAATCTGGGGCTTTAGTTCAGAAGCAGGATTAAATGTTGTGGATGTGTATGTTCATCATCTTAGAAAAAAGCTTACCCCCTTCCATTTGGACCACTGGATTGTAACCGTACGAGGAATCGGGTTCATGCTAAAAGTGGGTGAACAGGATGTTTCGTAAAACTAAAATCCAGTTGGCATTACTTTTTACTCTTGTTTTCTTTTGTGTCTTGAGTATTTTGGGTATTAGTCTCTATTTATATATGCAAAAAGTTTCTCTTGCCTCAGTTGATGATAATTTGCGAAATAAGGAAACCTATCTGATCCAAAAATCAATTGATGATTTACCTGATGAAAAAAATGAAAGGGAATCAGAACGGAAGGTTTCCTATTTATTTTGGGATAAAAAAGGGAATCTCCTTTTAAGTAACCCAAAAAACGCCTTTTACAAAAAAGAAATATCCTCTTTTAAACCAAATAGGAATGACAAAAAAATGCGCATCCAAACCATAAGCGGACATTCCTATAGAATTCTGACTCATGTTAAAAAGAGGGATGAACTTAAAAGCTTTCCATCTGCTGCAACCATCCAACTAGTTTATAACATTGATCCTGAGGTGAATGTTATAAAACAACTGCTGCTATTAATTGGATTTGGCTGTTTCATAGGTTTGCTGATCTCTTTTTTTGTTGGTTTATTTTTGTCAAATAGAGCATTAGTGCCAATTCAAAGGTCTTGGGAAAAACAAACACAGTTTGTTAGTGATGCTTCCCATGAATTACGAACACCACTTTCGGTTATTCAAACTCATTTGGAACTCCTCTTTCGTCACCCAACTAATACAATTGAGGAGGAATGTGCGACAATATATAAAAGTCTGACTGAAGTAAAACGCCTGAGTAAATTAGTACAGGATCTATTGACCTTAGCAAGGAGTGACTCAAATGAACAGCTTATTAATCAGGAATTATTTTCAATGGATGAACTGCTTAGACATATAGTGGAACAGTTTGAACCAATTGCTGATATGAAGGATATCAAAATAGAGGATGAGATAGAAAAAAATATAATTTACTTTGGAGATAAAGATAGAATTCATCAGCTTTTAGTCATCTTGCTGGATAATGCGCTAAAATACTCGGACCTAAACGGTAAAATAACCATTTTTTCCAAAAAAGAAGGTAGCAGTTTAAGAATAAACATTGAAGATACCGGGACAGGAATACCAGATAAAGATTTACCATTCATATTTGATCGTTTTTATCGAAGTGATAAGGCAAGAACAAAGGCAACAGGAGGAACAGGACTTGGTTTGTCTATTGCCAAATGGATTGTTGAGGCTCATGGAGGGCAAATTTCTGCAGAAAGTAGGTTCCACAAAGGGAGTCAGTTTATTATAAAACTTCCCTTTAAGAATCAATCATCTAAACTCACTTAAAGGTGTTTTTTTAAAATTTTTAAATGATTTAGAAAGGATATCTATATTTTCTATTACGTTTTTAAAGGAATTTTAAAAGTGATTAAATATACTTTGTGGTGTTAACGATTAATTAGAAGCTAAACCAAAAGAGATAGGAAGGATACTAAAATGTCTAAAAAGAATAAAAAATGGGTACTTCTTTGTTCCACAGCTGTAGCTGCTGCTTATGCAACTGGTTATTTTTCAACAGAAGCACAAGCAATCAAAATGAATTCGGCAACCCACACACAAATTAGTATGCAAAACAAAGTACAGCCCTCAAGCTTGGTTATAGACAAAGCTAACGAAGTAAATGGAAATAAAAGTAGCGTTACTTCTTCAAAAATACAAAATGTTCAGCCTAGACAAAAATATAAAGATGGAACTTTTAAAGGTACAGGAATGAATCGGCGCGGGGAAATAGAAGTTGCAGTAACCTTAAATAAGGACAAAATTACAGATGCACAAATTATAAATTGGGGGATGCACTATTCTGAAAGTGATTTAGATGGGCTACCGGGTGAGGTTATCAAACGGCAAAGTGTTAATGTAGATTTTGTTTCAGGGGCAACCTACAGTTCTCAAGCGTTTACAGATGCTGTCCAGGATGCTCTCAATAAGGCACAAAATTCCTAAGGGGTAAAAATGAGAAAAACTAAATTATATATGGATACAGTCGTAGATATCCAAGTAGTTATTGGGGAAGGTACATCTGAGGAATTGGCTGAAGCAAAGATCAACCGTGCTTTTGACATGTTTCGAAAAGTGGAACAGGCGTGCAGCCGTTTTAGCCCTGACAGTGAATTAATGAACGTTACCAAGGTGATTGGAAAACCAGTTCAAATAAGTCCGTTTTTATTTGAGCCCTTGAGATTTGCTTTAGAAATGGCTAAATTAACGGACGGTGAATTTGATCCTACAATTGGGAAAATCATGGAGGAGCAAGGATTTAATCGTCATTATTTAACAGGTTACTTTATTCAAAATCCTTCTGCAGAATCCGTAACGTATCGAGATATTGTTTTAGACGAAAAATCCCAGACATTGTTTTTAAACAAGCCCCTAGTGATAGATTTAGGAGCGGTCGCAAAAGGTTTTGCCATCGATTTGGCAACAAATGAACTAAAAGAATTTAAAGGATTTGTTGTCAACGCAGGTGGAGACCTATTTGCAGGCGGATTTGATCAAAAGGGAGAATCATGGAAGATTGGCATTCAACATCCTGAAAAAAAAGATGAGATTATTTCTGTAATAGAAATTTCAAATCAAGCAGTATGTACTTCAGGTAGTTACGAGCGCAAGAATGCAAAACTTCCCAGTATGCATCATATCATTAATCCTCAAACAAAGGAGTCACCCAATGATTGGGTGAGTTCAACTGTTATTGCTCCTTTTGCGATGATGGCAGATGCTATTTCGACTGCAGCCTTTTTGTTAGGAAATGAAAACGGGAAGAAATTAATTGAAGATGTTAATTTAAGGGGACTTTTTATCACTTCTGAATTACAGATTGTTCATGTTGGAGGAGATAGTAATGACAATGAAGAAATGGCTTAAAACACCTAAGGGATATGTTACGATTACCTTGTTGGCGTATCTTCTTATTGCATCAATCGGCTATATAAATATATTGGGAATAAAAAATACCATGGTAGCAGTTATAACTGCTGTCATCGCTGACATTATCTTTAATATTCTCAAAAAAAGAAAATGGACAATGCCAGACGGTGCAGTTATTACAGGTTTAATTATTGGCCTTATTTTAAGTTCCACGACCTCTATAGGTATAATTACAGCTACCGCTATACTTGCAATTTTATCAAAGCATCTACTTGTTTATATGAAAAAACCAATTTTTAATCCTGCAGCATTTGGTTTACTTTTATCTGCTCTTTTTTTTAAAACGGGACAAAGCTGGTGGGGGGCATTTGGAGACCTTTCAGTATGGATAATTATCTTTCTTTTAGTGGGAGGATACATCATTACGAACAGAATTCATAAGTTCCCTCAGGTTTTTACATTTTTAGGGACTTCTTTTGTACTATTGGCTCTAATGGGGCATTTCAATATTGGAGATGCAGTTAATGCACTTAGGCCACCATTTATAAATACTACTCTCTTCTTTGGGTTTTTTATGCTTACAGATCCACCTACATCACCAGCTAAGGATAAAGATCAAGTAATAATGGGTTTCTTGACAGCAACAGCAGGAACAATCATCTACGCAATATTTGGTGGACTAATCTATTTGTTTATCAGTTTATGTCTTGGAAATCTTTTTACCTATCTTAAAAAGCGTTCACTTTCAAAAAGAGCTGTCAAACGTACAGGTATAACAAGAACTATCAGGTATGGTTCTTAATAAAAAGTAACAAATTATATAACCCTGCTAATGGGGGCAGTTAACAAACTAATAAGAAAATCAAAAACAGGGAATCCCCAAAAAATAATAGGATTCCCGTTTTTACATCCTCACCATGTACTGATCAATGGAATAAATTAAATTTCAAAATTACAAAACGTAAAAAATGTGAATATTTCACTTAAACTAAACTGCCATTATATACAGTATCATCCTAAAAATACTGGTAGAATGCAACTTTTATCTTTGTTTACATGAAAGCATAGATAAGTGGTTAAGGACTTGACTTGGAGCCTCTGTGGGTACGATTTGTCTTGAAAGGCTGAAGCTAAGGTTTCATCAGACAAAGAAGCCTATCATAGATACCCACCTATATTACAAATCTTTCTTTTGAAGACGTTCCAACGGAACATATTCATGAACTGTATTCGTTACGTTGGCAGATTGAAATTCTATTTAAGACATGGAAATCTTTCTTTCAAATTGACAAGTGCAAAGAGATTAAGAGGGAACGCTTAGAGTGTCACTTGTATGGGCAACTTATTAGCATTTTACTCTGTTCATCTACGATGTTTAGAATGCGTCAGTTACTTTTAGATAAGAAAAAGAAGGAGTTAAGTGAATATAAATCCATCTATATAATAAAAGACTATTATTTATTGTTTTATCAAGGATTACAAAAGGACGCCAAAGAATTATCAAAAATTTTTCTACGTCTGTTTCACCTTTTGGAGAAAAACGGACGGAAATGTCATCGTTATAACAAGAAAACGGTCTTTGATATCTTAGGTATTGTGTATGATTGTACGTCACAAAAACTTAAAGCTGCCTAATATTTTTTAAAAAAACCAATTTGATGGTTTTTTTGTCATGCGCATTTTTAGTGTTACCATAGCAAATTAAAGAGAACACACTTTTATATTATCTCTTGCGCGCTTAACTTGATGGCGATGTGACGCTACCCTTATAAAATCTTAAATTAAGACAAGTGATATTTCAAAAATCACCTCGTTAGAATATAAAATGAATACATAATTTAGCAGTTAAGTATTTATTATCAAAAAATAATTCCACTTGTTAAAAATAGTTTTTAAAAGGGAATTCATTATTTTTGTTGAACATGAATATTGTAGGCAAATTTACCGTTTGATGATTTTTATTGTAACTGATTACATCGAGGTAATTAACATATTTATCTTGTTCATGGTAATGGATTGTATCAAAAAAATAATTAGCGAATGGAGGTTAACACATGGTTAGCTCGATGGCGATCAATATGGATGATTCACGTTCCTTCCTCACTGAAAAACACTTATTATTTAAACAATCAATTCGTGAATTTCTCCACAAGGAGGCTTCCCCCTATTATGATCAGTGGGAAAAAGAGGGGGGGATACCCCGCTTGTTTTGGAAAAAGATTGGGGATAATGGATTTTTATGTCCATGGCTTGATGTAGAGTTCGGTGGGGCGGGAGCAGATTTTGGATATTCAGTTGTACTGGCAGAGGAACTGGAAATGGTTGGATCAGCCTTAGGAGGAATATCAATTCACTCTGATGTTGTGGCCCCTTATATTGCTTCATTCGGCACAATAGATCAAAAACATAGATATTTACCCAAGTTCATTACTGGAGAAATGATTTCTGCCTTTGCAGTGACAGAGCCAGGGCTGGGTTCTGAATTAGCGAATATTCGAACCACAGCCATCAAGAAAGATGGATATTATATTGTCAATGGAGCGAAATCGTTTATTACAAATGGCTTTAACGCTGACTTCTTGATAGTAGCATGCAAAACTGATCTAGATGCTGTTCCTTCTCATGACGGAATCAGTTTGTTGCTCCTTGATAAAGATACACCAGGGTTTTCACGAGGAAGAAAACTTGACAAAGAAGGCCAGGAAAGTTCAGAAACAGCCGAACTATTTTTCGATGATGCCTCTGTTCCTATTGGGAACCTTCTTGGGGAGGAAGGTAAAGGGCTTTCATATATAATGCAAAAACTGCAGCAGGAAAGGCTTATGTGTGCGATTGGGTCTTTAATGGCAGCTAAGGATATGCTCGACTTAACTGTGAATTTTATTAAAGAACGAAAAGCATTTGGTAAGAAAATTAGTAAATTTAAAAATGCACAGTTTACCATCGTTGAAATAGCGACCGATATTCAGTTGGGAAGAACGTTTGTTGATGGTTTGATCTGTAAACATATGAAAGGGGAGAAGATCATAACGGAAGTATCGATGGCTAAATATTGGATCACGGAGATGTCTAAGCGAATATCTGAAAAGTGCATGCAGTTACATGATGGATACGGAAATATGGGTGACTATAAAATTGCCCGGCGTCATCGGGACATTCCTGTGACAACATTATATACAGGGTCAGATGAAATCCTGAAAATCCTCATTGCTAAAAATATTGGGTTATAATTCATTTTTAATAACTTAAATCTATTAACTACCTTAAAATGAGGTGGTTTTTTTATTCCATTTATTCAATATAATTACAATGAACTAGTTTTTTTTGTTAAAATGGTTTATGTAGTTTTATTCTGGGTATAAGAGACTGTGCATATAAAAAGTAATATATTTGTAAAATTTGTAATTGTATGCGAATGATGGAGGTGCTTGTTATGTTAAAAATTGAAAATGTATCGAAAATCTATAAGGGAGGAAAGAAAGCTGTAAAGAATATATCATTGGATATTAAAAAAGGAGAGTTCATTTGCTTCATTGGTCCGAGTGGATGTGGCAAAACAACGACAATGAAAATGATTAACCGTCTAATCGAACCATCTGAAGGAAAGATACTTATTAATGGGGAAAATATAATGGATAAAGATCCAGTCGAGTTAAGAAGACAGATCGGGTACGTTATCCAGCAAATCGGACTTTTCCCTCACATGACGATTCTTGAAAATATCACCCTCGTTCCAAAACTTCTTAAGTGGAATGACCAGAAGAAAAAAGAATGTGCACTGGAATTGCTTCAGCTTGTCGATATGGGACCCGAGTATTTAGAAAGGTATCCATACGAATTGAGCGGCGGGCAGCAACAAAGGATTGGCGTTCTGAGAGCTCTTGCTTCAAATCCCCCACTTATTTTAATGGATGAACCTTTTGGAGCACTAGATCCAATCACCCGCGATGCCCTTCAGGAGGAATTTAAAAATCTGCAGCGCACACTTGATAAAACAATTGTTTTTGTTACCCATGATATGGATGAAGCCATTAAGCTAGCCGACAGGATCGTCATCTTAAAGGCTGGTGAAGTCGTCCAAGTGGGAACACCGGATGAAATCCTCCGATACCCAGCCAATGAGTTCGTGGAAGAATTCATAGGTAAAGATCGATTGCTACAAACAAGACCTAATGTTGAGTTGGTAGAACAAATCATGAGCCGTAATCCCATATCCATTACTGAGGAAAAATCCCTTACGGATGCTATTACGATAATGCGGGAGAAAAGGGTCGATTCTTTACTTGTGGTCGATGAGCAAAATGTTTTGAAAGGGTTCGTAGATGTTGAAACGATCAGTGAATACCGAAAAAAAGCAAAATTAATCAGCGAAGTCATCAATACTGAAGTCTATTCAGTAAAGCAGGATTCATTAATTCGTGATTCCGTTCAGAAGATATTAAAACGGGGATTCAAATATGTGCCTGTTGTTGACCAGAATAAACATTTGGTCGGAATTGTCACTAGGGCAACATTGGTAGACATCGTATACGACAGTATATGGGGAGAGGTTGAAAATCAAGTGGCAGAAATGTTCTAGGAGGTGTATGAGATGGAAACATTGCTCGATTTTTTACAAACGAACTGGCAAGAATTTATTTATAAGGCATGGGAGCACTTATATATATCCATGATCGCTGTTTTACTTGGAATAATAGTCGCCGTACCATTAGGCATTATGTTGACCCGAATGAAAAGGAGCGCATCCATAATAATCGGAATTGCAAACATTATGCAGACATTGCCGAGCCTGGCAGTCCTAGCCTTTTTCATTCCTTTCCTCGGAGTAGGGAAAACACCCGCAATTATTGCGTTATTTTTCTATTCTGTTTTACCTATACTCAGGAATACTTACACAGGTATTAAAGGCGTAAATGAAAATCTGCTGGAATCCGGTCGCGGTATCGGGATGACAAGCTGGGAGAGGATTCGTCTGGTTGAATTCCCGCTTGCACTTTCCGTCATTATGGCTGGTATCCGTACGGCTTCCGTCTATTTAATTGGTTGGGCAACCTTGGCTTCCTTTATTGGAGGAGGAGGTCTTGGAGATTACATTTTTATCGGATTGAATTTATACCAAACAGAATATATCGTCGCAGGTGCAGTTCCTGTAATTATCATGGCTATCCTGGTGGATTATGTATTCTCGATCATTGAACGAAAAGTCGTACCAAAAGGATTAAAAGGTATGAAGGAAGTTGCATGAGGAGGAATAGCATGTATAAAAAAATGAGAAGTTCAATTTTCATAGCCCTTTTAGTTTGTTCATTATTCATCAGTGGCTGTTCTTTACCTGGTTTGGGGTCATCTTCTGAAACTACAGTAAAGATCGGTGCCCAAAGTATGACCGAATCCGAAATTCTGGCGAACATGATCGCTCAACTCCTAGAGCGGAATACTGATCTTGATACGAAAATCATCAAAAACTTAGGTTCGAATTTCGTTCAGCAAAAAGCGATGGAGAGCGGTGATATAGATATAGCCGCAACTCGATATACAGGGACGGATTTAACGAGTGTCCTGGGACAGGAAATTGAAAAGGACCCAGTAAAGGCAATGGAAGTTGTTCAAAGGGAATTCAAAGAACAATATGGTTTCAAATTTTTTGATTCATACGGTTTCGATAACACCTATGCCTTTACGATTTCAAATGAATTGGCAGAGGAAAAAGGTTATAAGAAAATATCGGATTTGGAAAAGGATGCAGATAATTTAAGGTTAGGTGTCGATAGTGCTTGGCTGAAAAGAAAAGGGGATGGCTATAAAGGGTTCGTAAATACATATGGATTGGAATTCGGGGAAACTTATCCGATGCAGATTGGCCTGGTATACGATGCAGTCAAAAATGGTCAGATGGATATTGTACTTGCATACTCTTCCGATGGACGGATTAAGGTTAATGATTTGATGCTTTTAGAAGATGATAAACAATATTTCCCTCCATATGATTGTTCACCGGTCGTTACCGAAGAATTATTGGAGCGATACCCTGAAATTGAAGATGAACTTAACAAGTTAATTGGCGAAATCAATACTGAAACCATGCAGGAACTGAACTATGAAGTTGATGGGAACTTGAAAGAGCCATCGGTCGTAGCTTCGGAATTCCTTAAAGCACATAAATATTTTGAATAAATGGGAGGTGCAAACTAATGGAAGCCTTACAACAGCTGGGAACGTATTATTCTCAAAATTGGATGTATGTACTTACTGAGTTTTATCGCCACTTTTTAATGTCCGCTTATGGAGTTTTATTTGCTGCAATCGCAGCCATCCCGATGGGGGTTTTCATCGCGAAACATAAGAAATTGAGTAATTGGGTATTTTCCATAACTAATGTTATTCAAACCACACCAGCCTTGGCCATGCTTGCTCTTCTTATGCTAGTGATGGGGTTAGGAACAAATACAGTTATCTTATCATTGTTTTTATACTCCTTACTGCCAATCCTTAGGAACACTTATGTCGGAATTACAAGTATAGATCATGCTTATTTAGAATCTGGCAAGGCAATGGGGATGACGAAGCTCCAGTTACTAAGAATGGTCGAACTGCCATTATCCCTCTCTGTCATCATGGCTGGATTACGCACAGCTCTTGTGGTTGCAATTGGAGTCACTGCTGTAGGGACATTCGTAGGGGCAGGAGGGCTGGGGGATATCATTGTCAGGGGAACGAATGCATCTAATGGAACGGCCATTATACTTGCAGGAGCAATCCCGACGGCATTGATGGCCATTCTGTCAGACCTCTTACTAGGATGGTTGGAACGGTTGCTTTCTCCGATAAAAAAGAAAAAATTTCATTCTGCCTAAAACAAACCAGGACATTGAAAGAGCCATTGCATGTTATTGCAATGGCTCATATTCTTAGGTTTTTGGCCAGAAAAATAACCATTGCCGACTAAAAGGTTACAAGCAGGGACTGACCGGCTTAGTTTTTTATTTCAGAAAAAGGGTAACTATAAGGATAGTTGTAAAAAAATATAAGGGGAATCAATCATGAAACTTACACCAGAGCAGCGTATTGAACTTCACGGCTTTAATAATCTTACGAAATCTCTAAGTTTTAATATGTATGATATTTGCTACACAAAAACCAGGGAAGAGAGAGAGGCCTACCTGGATTATATCGATGAACAATATAATGCAGAAAGGCTTTCGAAGATCTTGCACAACGTTTCTGATTTAATAGGTGCACACGTTTTAAATACGGCCAAGCAGGATTATGTCCCTCAAGGCGCCAGTGTAACCATTCTTGTTTCAGAAGGTCCTGTCGTCGAAGTACCTACTGGAACTTATGAGGAATCACCAGGGCCCTTACCTGATAATGTGGTCATGCAACTGGATAAGAGCCATATTACTGTTCATACATACCCTGAATTCCATCCAAATGAAGGCATTAGCACATTCAGGGCCGACATCGATGTCTCTACTTGTGGAGAAATATCACCGCTTAAAGCTCTTAATTATCTGATCCATTCCTTCGATACCGATATTATCACGATTGATTACCGTGTAAGAGGGTTTACGAGAGATAAAGATGGGCGGAAATTGTTCATTGACCACGATATTAATTCCATTCAAAACTATATTCCTGATGAAGTAAAGGGTTTATATGACATGATTGATGTGAATGTATACCAGGAAAATATATTCCATACAAAATGTAAGCTGAAAAGATTCGATATTAATAATTACTTATTCGGTTATACAGAGGAAAAGCTGAAAACAGAAGAAAGGCAGGTAATAATAGAAAGGCTTCAAACGGAGATGGACGAAATTTTTTATGGTGCCAATGTCCCGCATCCAACAGAAAAGAACAAGCATGCCGATTAAGGGATGCTTGTTTAAGTGAAATATTAATTTAACTGGAAAACATGAACCAATACATAACCGAGACACGTTAATAAAATTGAGCCAATCAATCCAGCAATAAAAGGTTTTCCGCCATATTTTTTAAAAGTGACAAGGTCAATATTCAATCCTAGTCCTGCCATGGACATAGCCATGAGGATATAGGAAAGCATAACAAGTTTTTCGGCTATAAGTTCAGGAACTGCCCCTGTAGAGTAGAGGGCACTCATTAATAGAAATCCAAAAATAAACCAAGGTATCTGAATGGACTTCCAGGAAAATCTCTTTCCCTTATCTGTTGATCGCTCTTTCCAACTCATGATGAATCCAATTAAAAGGGCTACGGGAATGAGCAGGGCCACCCTAGTCAATTTGACCATGACTGCCAAGTCGACTGCTTCATTTCCCCCTGGTGCTGCAGCAGCGATGACGTGAGCAATTTCATGTAGTGTCGCACCCGAAAATATGCCGTAACCTGGATCGGATAACCCCAAAAAGGGATAAAGAATCGTGTAACCGAAAGTGAAGGTTGTACCTAAAACAGCAACCGTCGCTACAGCTATTGCTGTATCTTTTTCTTTTGCTTTAATTTGGGAGGAAATTGCGAGGACGGCAGCAGCTCCACAAATTGCTGTACCACAAGCTGTCAGTAAGCCTAGCTTTTTTTCCACTTTAAATAGACGGGTCAATCCATAAACTACCAATATAGCAAATATTAGACTAATGGCTCCAACAGCAAACGTTTTCGGGCCGGCGTTAAAAATATCCTTCAGGTTCAAGCGCATCCCCAATAAGATAATGCCCATTCTCAAAAGGACTTTACTCGAATAATTTGTCCCAGCGACGGCGTAAGCGGGTACGCCGATAATCGATTTCCAAACAACACCAATCAGTATCGCAATGACTAGCTGTCCCAATATATGAAGGAATGGAAGCTCTGCTAAGTATTTAGCTGCAATAGCAATTAGCAAAGTTAAAGCTATTCCTTTTGTAAATCCAAGTTTTCTAGTTTCAACCTCTGTTCGTTCCAGTGTGATCACTCCATCTATGTTGATGCCTTTACTTTAAAGCTTAATTAAGAATAAGTGAAATATATTTTTGCTATTTCAATGATTACTTCTACTTATGATAAAATAGAATGCATAGGTAAATAAGGAGGTAACCATGGATCCTTTAAAAGTATTCGTAACCGTGATAGAACAGAAAAACTTTTCTAAAGCTGGGGATATTCTGAACCTGTCGCAGCCAGGAGTCAGTCTCCATATTAAGAATCTGGAAAATGAGTTAGGAACGAAATTAATTTATCGTTCTCCCAAACAAGTTCAAATAACAGAGCCGGGAAAAATTTTATATAGACATGCAAAGCAAATGCTTGATCATTATGAGACAGCAATAAGAGAAATAAATGAATTTAATAACGTGGTTAGCGGAACGATGAAAATAGGTGCAAGCTTCACGATAGGGGAATACTACCTTCCAAAAGTTTTAGCAGAATTTGCGGCTCAATATCCGATGGTGGACATACAAATCATCATCTCGAATTCTAATGAAGTCATACAAGGAATACGTTCGAATAAGCTTGATATAGGCTTGATAGAAGGGGAAACGGATTATAAAGATATCGATGTCAGACCCTTCATGAATGACGAGATGATTGTCGTCGTCCCCCCGGTTCATCCACTTTCACAGACGGATATCATCGAGGGCACATTGCTCCAAAACCAAACATGGGTACTTAGGGAGCAAGGATCGGGGACCCGTACATATTCGGATAAACTTCTGAGCAGTCTGGAACTAAACATAAAGAAAACCTTTATTTTCACCAGTATCCAAGGAGTAAAAGAAGCGGTGATGGCCGGACTTGGCATTGCCTTGTTATCCCGTTTGACTGTACAAAAAGAATTGAAATCCAATGAATTGAAAACCTTTCATTTGAAAAATGAACCCATTATAAGACCTTTTTCAATCGTGAAAAAGTTAGACTTTGAAGCATCAAAAGCCATGGATCTATTTTTAAGGAAGGTAGAAGACTTTGCGATAAAGGGTCATCCTAAATAAAACCTTACACTTTAAGCCCATCCTTTACATTTCATGAATGAAGGGGATGGGTTTTTATTGAATGACGAATTTTTTTAAATTTTAATGAAAACGTCGAAAGTATTATGGTATATGTCAATCAATAAACAATTTTTACGTATTTTAACATAATTACCAACATATAAATTAAATAGGTAGTCTCCAGGAACTTTTCAGTCCCTGTAGGACTTTTCCGCATTTATTAATCTTAAAAGGAGCAACCACATTGGTTATAGAGCAGAAAGATAAGCGGATTTCTGTTTTCGACAGAATTATAGGGTTCATGCCAAAATTATATGTGATTGGAACTATTTTAATTTTTGTATATACGCTTGTTGCGATGTCTCATTTAGGTATCCAAACTTGGAATAAGCCAGAGGAAGCTGTTGATCCGGTAATTACACAGAATCCCCCTATTTCTGAGGGCTTTGAACATACATTGATTACATTAATCATCGAGCCGATCGTAACTTCAGAATTTTATCAAATTATCTTTAACACGTTATTTCTTTACCTTGTATGGATACTGCTTTTCCTATTAGCACCGATTGCTTTTTACCGTTTAAAGCACTTTAAGTTTTTTAATATAGAAATTGAAATTGAAAAACAAGATGCAGCCGTTTATGAGGTGTTCAGCGTGAGCAGTTCGAAAATGAAATTTGCTGCGTATTTAACATCAGAGGAATATCAATTGGAAATATCAGAGGAAATTGCCAACAGCAAGGACTTTAAAACCCCCTTAATCTATACGTTGGACAGTGCCATGGACTTTTATTCCAATCAATTAGGACTTTCCTTTACCTATGATATCTATACCTTGAACCAATTCAAGAAAGCGAAGCTGCCTAAATCCATCAAAGCGATGCTTGATAAGTCTATCCAAACCGGTGATCCGTGCATAACGAATAAAAGCAACAGTGATAGTGAATTTTACAAAAATTTTCTTCTCCATTATTTTGAAAACATGGACGGAAAATTTGTCACTGTCTTAAATAGCTATCAAACTGAATTCGATACATTTGATAAATCACTGCTTAAGATCCTGCAAAATGTCATATATGATTACTATTTGCAGTATAACTATATTTATGGTGTGAGCGAGAAAATGGAAAAAAATGAAGAGCTTTCCGATAATAAATAAAAAAACCACCCTACAAGTGGTTATTTTTTTTGGAAAGGTGATTGTTAATAATATTTTGTACAATTACATTATTTCCAATGAGCTCAGACGATTTATTTACGTGTTGTTCCCGAAAATCCATGTTCTTTATTTTCTTAGACTTTTTCCCTTTTTTAAAATTATTGAAGGCATTTAAAAAAGCTATCTGAATCACTCCCCTTATAGATTAGTATATTCATATGACGGATAAAATTTCATGAAATACCTCTATTCACAGAAAAATATTTTGCGGTTTTAATTGTTGAAAATTACCTAAGCAAAGGAATTATAGACATTCTAGAAGAATTGATTTTAATTTAGAACGAGGAATTTATAAGCACTAATTATT
The DNA here is from genome assembly GCF_042787975.1 of Peribacillus sp. YIM B13482. Classification (NCBI taxonomy): domain Bacteria; kingdom Bacillati; phylum Bacillota; class Bacilli; order Caryophanales; family Bacillaceae; genus Peribacillus; species Peribacillus sp. YIM B13482. The sequence goes on along the minus strand of NZ_JBHZPF010000056.1, from coordinate 12,669 downwards.
GATTACTACGGCTTTTTTATAAAATATAAAGAAATTTCATTAAAAATATTGTATAGTTAGAATGTTGGGATTCGAACAAACATTCGTTTCTTGGTAACAGAGATTACTTCTTAGTAGGACAGGAGAGAGACAGTGAACGGTACAGCACACATGGCATTAGGGGCAACAGTTGGATTCTTAACGGCAAACACACTTCAAACAGATCCAACGACCACTTTATTCTTGGTTGGCATTGGGGGGATTTCAGGCCTTATGCCCGATATGGATATTGATGGGAAGTTAAGTAATAGGATTACTTTTTCACATAAGTTTATCCGAACGATAGCACAAACGATTGGTATATTAATGATCATTTATAGTCTTTTGGAAGGCACTGATAAGGAAAAGTGGATCGGTGTAGGAGCAGGAATCGGAATCATCATCATTTCATCATTCATGAGACAAAGGCATATGCTGACCTTGACTGGATTAGCGGTTTTAGGCGGCGGTATATCTTTGCAGGAAAGCTGGTTGTGGCTGTTAGGCGCCTATATAATCCTGGCATCCTTTACACCACATAGAAGCTATACCCATTCGATTGCCGGTATCGCTTTCTTTGGCATCATTGCTTTTCAATTCGAAGCCTTTATGGGGATTGACGGAATTTTGACTACTTGTTTATTCGGATACATAAGTCATTTAATTGCAGATTTGAAATGTTTACCTTTTAACAAACGTGGGGTAAAGTTATTTCTACCATTTTTCACAAAAGAATTTTGACAGTGGTTTTCTTACCGCTGTTTTTCCATGAGGAATAGTAAGTTTTAAAATAGGTGCTTTCAAAAAGGCGGAAGTTGGAAGCTTGATTCGACTTATTCTTATGTTTTATATGGTCATTCTTCCTATATCTACTAAATGTAACATATTTGTAAAGATCCTGTGATGCGAGTGATATACCTATTCTAGTATATTAGGTTTAGCAAATCACATCAGGGAGTAAAAAAATTTGTTTAAGAAAATTGTCGTCGGATTGTCATTGGCTATCATGCTTGTAACCGCATCCTTTGCTGGGGACCAAGTGGAAGCTGCTTCATATCATACAAAAGCGATTAAAGTGGCTAAAAGTGAATTAGGTACAAAATATATAATGGGTGGCATTTCTTCTTCAGGTTTTGATTGCTCAGGTTTAGTGAAGTATTCATATCAAAAGGCTGGTAAGAATTTACCAAGAACCGCCGCTGACATATATAAAATAGGAAAGAAAGTCAAAAGCCTGCAAAAAGGTGACTTAATGTTTTTTGCACCAAATAAAGCGAAAAAACCTACACATGTGGCTATTTACATAGGAAACAATGAATTCATACACTCTGCATCATCTAAAGGAGTGTCATATGCTAAAACCAATAATAGTTATTGGAAGCCAAAGTATATTGGTGCGAAACGTATATAATAGAAGAAAATCAACCTTAATATAAAAAACTCTTTCAGTTTGTAGTCAAAAAGGTTTCGGAATGGTATAATTCCGAAACCTTTTTGATTTTTTATTGGAATTGAAGCAGTTATAAGGAAAGCATGGCATGGGTTGGACAACGAGGGGACTTATAAGAAAGTATCTTTATGACCTCAAGTTTTAATACTACTATTTTTAAAAACAAAAAAGACTGTGGGGAAAAGTGTTCTATCTAAAAGTTAAAACAAAGTAGATTGGAACGGGTGTTCGAGATTCCTGCAGGAAAAACGCACCGAGGGAGGACCGCCTACAGAAATAGAGTGCCTGGTGGCAACGATCAAATTTGAAAAGACCCTAAAAAATTGTAGATAATTTTCATCGAGTTTGTCTACAGTCGGTAAGAGACTTAATGAAGTCTCTTTTTTTGTTTTAAAAAATGAGAGTGGCTGAGGCATGAGGACAAGATTATGATTAGTCCTGAAAAAGGGTGAATTGGTGTTTTGTTAATAGTTTAGGCTATGGTTATCCTGAACGAAGTAATCAATCATGACTGAATATACTAAGAGGATACATAGAATCTTTTTATTTGACTGGAAATGGATAGTTTAATATGCTTAGCAAACCAATCCGAGGGCGTTTTTAATTTATTTCAAAAAAATTCCCAGACAAAAATCTTGAAAGTCAAAGAAGGTCAATGTATAATAAAAACAGAAAGTCAAAGAAGGTCAAAGTTTTTTGTGAAATTACCGATATTAATACTAAAGGAGGAGTACTACATGCTTTGTGAAAAATGCCATGTAAACCAAGCTAATATTCAAGTACATCTTAATATGAATGGTCAGGAGCATGAAGTTAAACTGTGCTCCACTTGTTATAAAGAAGAGCGAAGTAAACTTGGAGCAGCGATGGGCGGAATGGATACAGGGCAGTTCCAATATAACGGATCCCTAAATTCATTCAATCCATTTAATTATAATGAAGTTCCTAAACCGGATTCCGTTGAACACAATGATGGCGGAGGATTGCTTGAAGAGTATGGCCGCAATCTGACCGATGTTGCTAGAGCAGGACTGATTGATCCGGTTATCGGAAGAAATGAAGAAATAAAACGTGTCATCGAAGTCCTTAATAGACGTAATAAAAATAATCCAGTTTTAATTGGTGAACCCGGAGTAGGTAAAACAGCCATTGCTGAAGGTCTGGCTTTAGCCATTGTTTCAGGTTCAGTGCCTGGTAAATTACGTAATAAGCTGGTATATATGCTTGATGTCGCGTCACTTGTTTCGAATACTGGAATTAGAGGTCAATTCGAAGAACGAATGAAGCAATTGATCAGTGAATTACAGGAAAGAAAAAATGTCATTTTATTCATCGATGAAATTCACCAACTTGTGGGTACGGGCTCAGCCGAAGGGTCAATGGATGCAGGAAATATTTTAAAACCGGCACTTGCACGCGGAGAACTTCAGCTTGTCGGAGCCACCACTTTATCTGAATATAGGAAAATTGAAAAAGATGGTGCCCTTGAGAGACGCTTTCAGCCTGTACAGGTTAATGAGCCGACAACAGCTGAGACATTGGTCATCTTACAGGGTTTAAAAGAAAGTTATGAATCTTATCATGGAGTCACATATAGTGAGAAAGCACTAAAAGCGGCTGTTGAACTCTCGAACCGATACATTCAAGATCGATTCTTGCCGGACAAGGCAATCGACTTGATGGATGAAGCAGGTTCCAAGTTGAACTTGACCATTGAAGACGGCCAGGTAGAAAACATGAAAGAGCGCCTGGCGCAAATCTATAAAGAAAAAGAAAAGGCCTTAAAAGAAGAAGCATACGAAAAAGCTGCAGTTCTTCGTGATGAAGAAGAAAAATTGGAAAAATCTTTACAGGCTGGAGAAAATGCAGTTAAACCAACCGTTAACGTTGAAGACATTCAATATATCATCGAACAAAAGACTGGTATTCCTGTAGGTAAGCTGCAAGAAGATGAGCAAGAAAGAATGGTCAATCTTCAAGAGGAACTTATGAAAAAGGTCATCGGGCAGGAAGAGGCTGTCAAAAAGGTTTCTAAGGCCGTCCGAAGAAGTCGTGCCGGGCTAAAATCCAAAAAACGTCCAACCGGATCTTTCCTTTTTGTTGGTCCAACAGGTGTCGGTAAAACCGAATTGGCGAAAACTCTAGCTGAGGAATTATTCGGGGACAAGGAAGCGATGATCCGTCTTGACATGAGTGAATTCATGGAGAAACATAGTGTTTCTAAATTAATCGGTTCTCCTCCTGGATACGTAGGACACGAGGAAGCGGGACAATTGACTGAAAAAGTTCGCCGCAAACCTTACAGTATTATTTTATTGGATGAAATCGAAAAGGCTCATCCAGATGTAATGCATATGTTCCTTCAAATCATGGAAGATGGCCGGTTAACGGACAGTCAAGGCAAGACAGTAGCTTTTAAAGATACAGTGATTATCATGACGAGTAACGCTGGAGTCGGTGAAAAACAAAAAGTAATGGGATTCGGAACAAGTACAGCTGTAGAAGAAGCATCAATCCTCCAAGCATTAGGCAGTTTCTTCAAACCGGAATTCCTGAACCGTTTTGATAGTATCATTGAATTCTCAGCTTTAAAGAAAGAAGATCTTCTTCAAATCGTTGATATCATGATTCAAGAACTTGATGAAACACTTGCAGCAAATGGTTTGTCTTTAGATGTAACTCATGAAGCGAAACAAAGGCTAATTGAACTCGGATATCATCCAACTTTCGGAGCGAGACCGCTCCGCCGTGTTATTCAAGAACAGCTCGAAGACGGCATCACTGATTTTATCTTTGAGCAGCCTGAAGTTAAGAACTTCACTGCAATTGTGGAAGGGACTTCTGTGAAAATTATTAAAACACCATAAAGAGTACTAGAAATGCCTCCAAGACCGTAAAACTGTTATGGAGGCATTTTTTTATCTTTTTCAGGTTTTACTTTTTATAATGGCCATTCAAAAGGATAGCAAAGGTCCAGTCAGGAACTTGAATCACTTGAGGCATTTGGTAATTTAAACTGTAAAATCCGCTAGTTGATTTCTGAATCTTCAACATAATCTGCAGTGAGGATGTTTTGAAGGGTAATATCTGCGGAATAATAGCATACGGTAAGATTCACCCTTGATTTTAAATAAAAAATTCCTGTTCTAATATGGGAATTTCAATGGAGGAATGACCTATTAAAGATTCGCTTTCTTCTTTTGAAGAGGAAAATACCAATATTCGAAAACCCGTGGATATAAAAACCGAAAACCAGTCAGAATCCCTTCCGATTGCAAATATTAATCCAGTGAACCCGGCAGAACTAGATGAATTTTATTACTATGACGGAAAAGATTTGGGGAACTCCTATCAAAAGGATAAAACGGCATTCCGGTTATGGGCACCTCTTGCATCTGAAGCTAAACTAGTTATTTATAAACATTGGGATGATTCAGGTGGAATGGAGATTCAGATGGATCGTTCGGAAAAGGGAACCTGGACCATTGAACTTACAGGTGATCAGGATGAATTGATTTATACATATAAAGTGAAAGTGGGAGAAGTCTGGAGTGAAGCCGTAGATCCCTATGTTCGTGCAGTCACGGTAAATGGTAATAAGGGAGTCGTAATAGATTTAACGGACACGGACCCTGAAAAGTGGACACGGGATAAACCACCGCTCGACAAAGCTGAGGACATTATCATTTATGAATTGCATACACGGGATTTGTCGATTCATCCTGAAAGTGGAATCCATCATAAAGGTAAATTCTTAGGAGTAATTGAAACCGGAACCAAAGGTCCAGAGGATGTGAAAACGGGTCTTGATCATATAAAAGATTTAGGTGTAACCCATGTGCAATTTATCCCCATATTCGATTTTGCTACTGTCAATGAAATGAAATTGAATGAACCACAATATAACTGGGGATATGATCCGAAAAATTATAACGCTCCCGAGGGCTCTTATTCGACTGACCCGTATCAACCAAAGGTCAGGATCCGGGAGTTAAAGGAAATGATCCAAGGCTTACATGATCACGGATTACGAGTAATCATGGATGTTGTTTATAATCACGTTTATTCCGTGGATGATTCAAATTTCAATAAACTGGTTCCCACCTACTTTTTTCGGTATAACGGTGACGGTACCTTATCAAATGGTACTGGTGTAGGAAATGATACCGCGTCTGAACATAAAATGATGCGGAAATTCATCGTTGAATCCGTAACCTATTGGGCGAAAGAATTTAACCTTGATGGTTTTCGTTTCGATTTAATGGGAATCCATGATGTGGAAACGATGAATGAAGTGAAAAAGGCGCTGGGAGAAATTGATCCGACCCTTATTGTTTTAGGCGAAGGCTGGGATATGAACACCCCCTTGGCCCAAGAGCAGAAAGCCAATCAAAAGAATGCTTTTAAAATGCCTGGCATCGCTCATTTTAATGATGCTATCCGCGATGGTTTAAAAGGATTTGTGATGAATGAACATGATAAAGGGTTCATTAATGGCAAACCAGGTATGGAAGATATTATAAAAAAGGGCATCGCTGGCGGTTTGAAATATGATGAGAATATCGCCACATACAAAAAACCAGATCAAGTGATCAATTATGTTGAAGCACATGATAATTATACTTTATGGGATAAGCTTCTCATCACTAATCCTGATGCGACAGAACAAACACGTAAACAGATGCATAAACTGGCTTCAGCAATTGTCTTACTGGCACAAGGAATTCCAATGATCCATGCTGGACAAGAATTTATGCGTACAAAGGGTGGGGATGAAAATAGCTATCAATCTTCTGATTGGATTAATAGGTTGGATTGGAAAAGAAGAGCGGAGTTAGATCGCGAAGTGGAGTATATGAAAGGGCTGATTTCGCTCAGGAAAAACCATTCTGTATTTAGGTTAAGCACACCGGAAGAAATTGAGGAGCATTTACAATTCATCGATGCTCCACCAAATGCAGTTGCCTTCACTCTAAAACATAAGGATTACAAAATTGCAGTGATTCATAACGCAAATTGGGACGCGATAAGCATTACACTTCCCCATGAAGGAGAATGGTCCGTTTTAGTGAATGGACAGCAGGCAGGCCTGGGGGGTATAGAAAGGATTAAAGGGAGTCAGGCAACCGTTGCAGCTTTAAGTTCGTTTGTATTGAAAATAAACTTGTAATCAATTGAACTAAAGTCGAAGTGAGAGAATGCTGTTTCTCACTTCGTTTTAGATCATTATTTGATATGAAATCTATTGGCGGAATTAAATCCTCCATTATGTACTCTCACGTTTGAGAAAAAAACGTCGGGGTAGAAAATTATAACCTGTATTATATCATTTTTTATAAGGGAGCGATTATTTTTCTCAGATAAAATACATATAAAAATCAAAGGTGCCGAGGCCAGGCTGGACGGTAATCGAACGATATTACAAATGCTAACAGTAAGCTTCATGTTATCATCCTAGTTTAGGAACTATTCTATCGATATAATCCGTATCAATGCATCCTTTGCGGCCGTAGTGTTGAAGCAGGCCAAGCTGACAGGCCACTGAAACATTGACTTGATTGAAGCAAAACGCCCACGTGTCATTTTGGATAATAATGTTCCAATCAATGAATCCTCATGTGTATCATGTGGACACTGTTCCACAGTTAGCCCGTGTAATGGAATGATGGGAAAAGGAATGGAAGGTGAAGCAGGATTTTAACAGGCATTGCTATACAGAACTCAAGGATATCGAGAGTACCCTTTTGGAATATGAAGAAGTGATTAAAGAATCGTTTAAAGTGATGAAAGGCATGCAGGCCGTGGGATTTTTTCAATGGTTAGAAGAAAGGGGACAAAGTGCTGAACATTCTTGCCAGGACAGCAGATACTCCCGAAACGGCAAATACGCTTAAAAATCTCTTTCTCATACTTGACATCGTTCCTTGAATGACCAAGAATTAAAACAAGCGATGACTTTCCTTAGGAGAAGATACAAGCAATTTAGAAAGAAACACCCAATTACCAGAGAATCAGCAATTGTATAAAGCAAATGAAACAGTGGACATAGAACGGCCGATTTCCAGAATGTCCTACGATCCAGTAAGGAACGAAAATAAACGAAAGACCAGCTGGGATTTGGATTACAGCCGGAGTTTCGCTCGTAGCCATTCCGCTTACTTTGTCGAAAAGAAATAAACAGAAGCAAATAAATTGAAAACCTTTTTATTATTTTTATGAGTCCTTATCATGATACGAAGACCCTTATCATATCAATTAAAGGAGACTTATGTACCTTTTGTGAATTATCTTGTAGAAAGTGCATCCCATAACATAAAATGGAAGTATCAAAAATATTCAAGGAGTGTATAAATGAAGACTAAATTAATGACCATGACTTTTGGGATCTGTTGTTCTTTATTACTTTCAGGCTGTTCGAGTGAAGGAGAAAGTGTTGTTCAAAAAGAAAGCAGTCATGAAGGACATCCAGCACATACAGTATCCGGTGACCTTCAGGAAGAGACAGGCAGTAAGGACATAGCACCGGATTTCTTATCTGAAAAACCAGAAGAAATGAAGACCATCTATTTATCTGTTGCTCAAAATAAAGATTTACTAGAAAAAATACCTTGTTACTGTGGTTGCGGGGAATCAGCGAACCATAAAAACAATTACGATTGTTTTATCCATGAGAATAAGAAAAATGGGGAAGTGGTTTGGGATGACCACGGGACAAGATGTGGAGTTTGCTTAGAAATAGCTGCACAATCCATTTTAGATTGGAATGAAGGTATGAGCATTAAAGATATCCGGAATAAAGTGGATGAAAAATACAAAAGTGGATATGCCAAACCGACACCAACCCCTGAGGTTTAAGGATTTGAAAGGTAAAAATAAGTGTTTTCTAGTATAGAAGTAGTTCAAGTACCAGACAGACATCTTAACAAAAAATGGTGCAGTTCAGTTCAAAGTCAGGCAAATACGTTGTTCTGGACGGCAACGTGGAAAAAATATACAGTTATAACTTAACAAAAAACAGAAAGTTGTCTACAGTTATCATAACGCTGGCAGTGGATATGTAATACCCGAGGTGTCACTTCAGGAGTGATTTTGTACTATAAGTAAATATAAAAAAGTCCAATTTCTCAGCATTAAAATTGAGAAATTGGACTTTTTATCGTTACTCCGGAAAAGTGCCCGATTACAGAAGATCTTAATTACGAACATTTCTTTTACGATGTTTCAATAAACTGCTTTATGCTTCCCCTATTCCAATGCCAAGTAGAATTATATAAGGGAGCCTATTAATATTATAGAGATTATCAATCATTTTTTGAAACGTAGGAATATAAGCGATTTGCCGAGTTTTGTTGATGCCTATATCAAGTATCAATATGGGCAATTGTTATGGTCTGCCAGGTGTCGGGAAAACACTGTCAGCTAGACATTATGCCCAGTGGGAATATCTCGAGAAGCAAATCAATTATGAAAAAGTTGAATGGATAGATGCTCATGCTGATGAAAAAATCTTAGATTGTCATACACTTTTCTATACTGCCCCACCCGTCATTGCAACGAAATTAACCAGTGCCATTCATGTATTGGGGATGCGATTCAATAAAGTGAAAGACGTCTATCGGGTACGTATTAGTGAGCAAGTAATGAACACTTCTAACGCTTTCGAGGATTCACTTAATTATAGTCGATGAAATCGATCGTTTAAAACTGAAACATTAGGAACAACTTCATGATATCTATGTTCAACATGGCGTAGCCATGATTCATCGGGATTCCAGGGATGGAAATAAGGTTAGCGCGTTAACCTCAGCCTTACTTCCGTATCGGTTTTGCACACGAATTTCAGAAGCTTAGTAAAGACTAGATGTACCATATCTTAGAATACTAATGGGATGAAATCGGTATCTCTATTAATAAAGGGGACCTTTCCGATTATGAGGCACTCACTAACATCATGAAAGTCACAACGGCAATTTTAGACTCATTGATCGGCTATTTACTCAAATTGAACGTATTCTTGAAATCAACCAGCTGACTTCCATTACCACAGAAGTCGTAGAAGCTGCACTAGCTAGCTAGTAATTGGACGTAAATAATGACGAAACCCTGCTAATCTTCTCATGTGAAGGTAGCTGGGTTTTAAAGTTGAATGTGAAAAAATAGCATTTAAAATAAGCGCAAATTATCGCCTAAAGTGACAGATATTTTTTAGAGAATCTCTTTTCTATAACCAAAAAACGATCGTTTATGGAATAAAGTACAAACTGGAACCTAACCATGCAAATAAAAACAGGTATTGTAATATATTCCAAGTTAATATATACTACATTACAACAGTAATGCACCACATCTGAAGGAGGCGGAAACAATTCTAAATACGGATAGTACTAAGCCTATTTATGTGCAAATTGCAGATTGGATTGAATCGGAAATTTTAAATGGCCATTTTGAAAGTGACGAAAAGGTGTACTCACAATACCAATTAGCTGAAATGTATACGATCAATCCTGCAACTGCAGCAAAGGGCCTCAATCTTCTGGTGGACGAAAATATCCTGTATAAAAAGCGAGGACTTGGTATGTTTGTCGCTGGTGATGCAAAAGAAATCATCATCTACAAACGAAAAAACCAAACATTGAAACGATTAGTACGGGAGTTGGTTTTAGAAGCTAATCGATTACAAATAAGTGAAATAGAATTAATCAAAATGATAAAAGTGGCAAATAATCAGGAGGCTGAACAATGAGGGTGATTGAATGTACGGATTTAACGAAAACTTATTTAAGGAAAAATATTTTAGATAAGCTCTCTTTTTCAATTGAAGAAAATAAAATAACGGGATTAATTGGTCGAAATGGAGTTGGAAAAACGACCTTACTTAAAATTATTGCTGGATTCATCAAAGAAACGTCAGGACAGGTCAAGGTTTTTTCTGAAAGACCATATAACAGCCTGAACGTCTCTATAAACTCCATCTTTGTGGACGACCAAATGAGTTTTCCACCAGCCATACCACTTGGTGAAATATTAACAGTGGCGGGGAACTTCTATCCAAATTGGGATGGGAAATTAGCTAAGCGCTTGCTTGACTTTTTTTCTTTTGATCCAAAATCTTATCATAATCGGCTTTCGAAAGGAAAAACAAGTACCTTTAATATGGTTATCGGCTTAGCATCCCGTTGTCCGTTAACAATTTTTGATGAACCAACTACAGGAATGGATGCGGCAGTAAGAAAGGACTTCTATCGAGCATTGCTTAAGGATTATATTGCTTATCCACGTACTATTATTCTATCTAGCCATCACTTGGATGAAATTGAGGATTTACTGGAAGAAGTGCTACTCATTAAAGCTGGGAAGAAACATTTCCAGATGTCAATCTCTGAGTTAAAGGAATGGGCAATCGGATTAAAAGGAACAACGGAAGAAGTACTTAATTTAACGAATGGAAAGGAAATCCTTTTTAAGGAATACTTAGGTGTGAATACGATGTATGCTGTTGTAAAAAATGATTTTTCTGAGTCCTTACTTAATAAAGCTCGAATTGTAGGAGTGGAAATCTTACCCGTTAAATCAAGTGACTTATGTGTTTACTTAACCAGTGAAACGAAAGGAGGAATTGATGATGTCTTTAACAAAAGTTAATTTGAAGAAAACGATAAAAAAACAATACTTTTTTAAGCTAAAAGCAAATATAGATGCTTATAGTTCACTCATTGGAATCCAGTTATTAGCACTTCTCTTTTCAATTGGTGGTGTTAGCTCAGCTGGAATGGGAGGAAGCAACATTAGTGTTAATATAAAATACTATTCTGCAGATTTAGTCATTGGTTTCACACTGATATGGGCTTTCGTTACAGCGATTACAATAACTGCGAAACCATACAGAAATCATGATTTTACTTTCGTAACCAATCGCCTTAGTAGTAGTCTATCGAATATTCTCTTTTTATTAACGTCAAGTATCGTTGGGAGCATCACTGCCATTCTGGCTGGGAATTTGTTGGAAGTCTTAGCTTATGTTTTTCTTGATGAGCGGATTTATGGCGTTCACGCTGGGCTACAAGAACTTGTTATGGGTATAGGTGTAACAATTTTTTATGTTTTCTTCGTTACCTCCATTGGCTACTTTATTGGGACACTAGTCCAAGTAAGTAAATTGTTTATCATTCTTATTTCTGTTTTGTTATTTGGAACACTATTTCTTGAGGCCTCAATGCAAAAAGAGCCTTTTCTCGTAAGCGTATTTACATTTTATACGATGGAATCGACGCTTTCTCTATTTATTATCAAGGTGGTTGTAACGGTTGCTGTATTTTTTACAGCTGCTATAAGCATCTTGAATCGAATGGAGGTAAGACGATGACCGTTATGACAGCAATATTGCCGTTAGTCATTCTAATTCTTATATTTGGTGTTTTCATTTTTATGGTTAGGTTTGCCGGAAAATTTGCAACTCCCAAAGTAACTCACTGGCTTCTCTTCATCTATATTGGCATACTACTTCTCGGCACGGCTTTTGTCCCTTTCATCATTGATGATTCGATGAGTCAGAAAGGAATGGAAAAAGTGGTGGATACAAACCGGGAATTAAGTGATTTATATTCGAATCTTAATAAGGGAGAGATCGACCAGGTTGATGCTGAGTATTTAATGAAAGAAAGGAACTTTAGTAATTACCAAAATCATACAATAAAGGTCAAATCTAGTAACGGTGACGGTTCGCAGATTTTTGTAGAAAGAAAGACAAATAACGATGACACGATTGAAGCTTTCATTTTTGGCAATGGATTAATAATAGACTGTTATGATTTTTCTAGAAAACTGAAGCCTTATCATCTCGAGTTAATGGATGATACCCTTACCATTAATCTTCCTCAACAACAAGATATTAATCTTATAATAACTAAAGCTGATTTTCCAATACGACAATTTACAGGTGAATCGATCTTAAATCCATCTTTCAGTACCGACCAAGTCGTTTATTTACGAATACCCAATAATCTTGAGTTAATAGCTGATGATCATGTCTTTCTTGAATTTATTGATAAGTAAACGAATGGTTGAGAGATTTTCTTCTCTTTGCATAGAATACAACCATGTTATAAAGTTTGTATGAGAGTACAGATGGAGTTAGTATAGTTTCATGGACACATTTTAGTTAAGTCCTTACAATGATTTTTGAGAGGATGTGTCCGTCTTGG
>NZ_JBHZPF010000055.1:0-31387 GCF_042787975.1 Peribacillus sp. YIM B13482 | reverse complement strand
CTTTACACTGTTCAAAATGCAGGAAAGGAAAATGCGTCAAGGACCTTAGCGGTAAACAGTGTAAGTGCAACTACTTCACTGTCTTCGCCATCCTGTCTCGCCAATCGAAGAGTTTTCTTTACTTTTTTTTACATAAATACCCTTGTTTTTTCAAACACTAGAGTGGAATTTAAAGGAGAGTTAAAACAATGGGTATTTTAGAGAGATGGTTGGGTGAAACGGGGGGGAAGAAGGATCTGCACCTCCTTTTGTTTATTGGCGGTCTTTACAGCCTTAGCATTGCTTTATCCAATACATTCGTTAATGTGTACTTGTGGAAACAATCCGGTCAAATTGTTGATATTGCCGTATATAATCTAACCGTGGTGCTTTTTCAACCACTTACCTTTGTCTTTGCTGGCAGGCTGGCGAAAAAAGTGGATCGAATCATTGTTTTGCGTCTAGGTGTTATCTTTTTGGCCCTATTTTATTTAACTGTCCTTTTGGTCGGCACACGGGCAACGGATTTCCTTTGGCTGCTCGGTGCACTGTTAGGAATTGGTTATGGGTTTTATTGGCTAGCGTATAATGTATTGACGTTTGAAATTACTGAACCGGAAACTAGAGATTTCTTCAATGGTTTTTTAGGGATTTTATCATCCCTTGGGGGGATGGTGGGTCCTATTCTTTCAGGGTTCATCATTTCAAGGCTTGAAAAATTCACGGGATATTCCATTGTATTCGGCTTATCTTTGTTATTGTTTTCCGTTGCGGTATTTCTTAGTTTTTCGTTGAAAAGACGTCCAGCCCATGGGAAATATTTTTTTCTTCGGATATTGCAAGAACGTAAAAAAAATCGTAATTGGCTCTTGATCACTCGCGCACATTTTTTTCAAGGGATACGAGAGGGCACATTCATGTTCATCATTTCAATCACCGTTTTCATTCAGACGGGTAGTGAACTTGCCTTAGGGAGCTATGGTCTGTTAAATTCAGCCATATCATTCGTTGCGTATTTTTTTGCTTCTCGATATATAAAACAGCCGATGCGAAAGAAAGCGATTCTTATTGGAGGAATCCTGTTGTATGCAGGAGTCTTATTGATTGCAATTGATATCACATTTGGAAAGCTTCTCATTTATGGGGCGATTGTTGCTACCGCTTATCCTATTCTTTTGGTCCCATATATATCATTGACTTATGACATTATAGGCCGCGCTTGGAAAGCAACGGAAATGAGGATTGAATATATCGTAGTCCGGGAACTGTTCGTACATTTTGGAAGGATTGTATCCATATCAGGATTCATTCTTTCGGTCATGTTTTTCGACCTAAAGCAAATACTCCCGATTTATCTGTTAATCGTCGGGGCAGGGCATACCGTGATATATTGGTTTGTACGGAAAATCGATATCAATGACCAAGTTTAGAAAAGAGGCCTTAGAGGCCTCTTTTAAATTTCGATGCCTTGCGTTTTTGTATGTTATGAGCCGTAAGTCACTTTTTGTCGAAAATTCGTTAGATGTTTAATATTTCTAGAACACTAAGGTAGAAAAAAATATAAATGTTCTATAGAATAGTATAGGACTATTATGACTATGTAAAAAGGATGTGTGGCTTAGTGTGAATAAAAAGAAAAAGAAAAAGACGCATGTGCCTTTCAGATTGAATATTCTTTTCTTTTTAGTATTTGTTTTGTTTTCCGTTCTCATTTTACGCTTGGGTGTTGTACAGATTGTTTATGGTGATGATTACCGGCGTGAGATTGAAAAAACAGAGGAAGTGACCGTGAATAATTCGGTGCCCCGTGGAAAAATGTATGACCGGAATTTAAAACTGATGGTCGACAACCAACCACTGGATGCAATTACATATACACGAAAGCAAGGTACGAAACAAACAGAAATGGTGGAAACGGCTGAGAAACTCGCGAAGTTGATCGAAAAAGATACGAATAAAGTAACTGAGCGTGATAAAAAGGATTTTTGGATTTTAAATCATCCAAAGTTGGCCGCCAAAAAAATTACTGATAAAGAGAGAAAAAAGGTCGAACAGGGCGAGCTGGAAGAGAGTGATTTGTATAAGCTTCAGCTCAAAAGGATTACGGAGGAAGAAGCAAAGCTTTCGAAAAAGGATATGGAAACCCTTGCCATATACAGGGAATTTGCTAGCGGATATGCGCTTACTCCACAGATTGTGAAAAACAAAAAAGTGACGAAGGAAGAATTCGCCAGAGTGAGCGAAAACCTTGATTCGCTTCCTGGGGTCGATATATCAACGGATTGGGATCGTTTTTATACGTATAATAAAACCCTTAAATCTGTATTGGGTAAAGTTTCTTCGTCTGAAGAAGGATTGCCTAGTGAAAGTCTGGACTATTACCTGGCACGTGATTACAGCCGGAATGACCGTGTAGGAAAGAGCTATATCGAGCAGCAATATGAAGATATCCTCCAAGGGCAGAAAGCAAAAGTAAGGAATGTGACCGATAAATCAGGAAATATAGTCGATTCAGAAGTGATTACTGAAGGCCAGCGCGGAAAAGATCTTATATTGACAATCGATATGGATTTACAGCTAGCAACAGAGAAAATCATTGAAAAGCAATTGATTGCCAAGAAGAAATTGGGTAACACCAAATTCTTGGATAGGGCCTTTGTCGTCATGATGGATCCCAATACAGGGGAAGTTTTAACGATGGCTGGTAAGAAATATGAGAAGGATCCGAAAACAGGGAGATCTTCCATAGAGGACTTTGCATTAGGAAATATCACGACTTCCTATACGATGGGTTCTTCCGTAAAAGGTGCTACCGTTTTAACTGGTTATCAGCAAGGTGCGATACAGCCGGGTACGTACTTTTATGATACGAAGCTGAAAATCAAAGGTACACCAGAAAAAGGATCATATAGTAACTTCGGGAACATTAATGATTTGACTGCCTTAAAAGTATCCTCGAACGTTTATATGTTCAGGACGGCGATTAATATTGCCGGTGCGAAATATGTCCCAAATGAGCCATTGAATATTAGTTCCGGTGCCTTTTCAACCATGCGGAATTCATTTGCCCAGTTTGGCTTGGGAACACGAACTGGGATTGATTTGCCGAATGAAATGAGCGGATTCAAAGGTTCCGAAACATCTCCTGGTAAGCTGCTTGACCTTGCAATCGGACAGTATGATACGTATACACCAATGCAGCTCGTGCAATATGTTTCAGCCATTGCGAATGGTGGAAATCGCATGAAGCCGCATATGGTTAAGGAAATTCGCGAACCGGTTGATAATAACGAAGAATTGGGTCCTGTCGACGAAGACATTTCACCGACAGTCATGAATCGTCTGGATATGAAGGAAGATTGGATAAAGCGTGTGCAGAGCGGTTTTGAGAAAGTTGCGATGGAACAAGGCGGAACAGCCTATACGTATTTTGGTCATAAACCATATACGGTAGCGGCTAAAACTGGAACGGCGCAAGCGTTCTATGATGGTCCGAACCGAACGGATTATAGCGAGCCTCAAAAAACGATGAACATCACGCTTGTCGGTTATGCACCTGCTAAAAATCCGGAGGTTGCTTTTGCTGTCGTTGTTCCGTGGGCATATCAAGGACATACGGGCCACAGCATGAGCAAAGAAATAGGTGAAGAAATCATGGATACTTATTTCAAACTGAAAAAAGAACGGGCTAAGAAGGAAAATACTGAAACCTCGACTGATTTGAAAGTGGAGAATGGTAAAGACGTTCAAAAAGACCAGGCTGAAGTTAGAAAAAGCCAGGAAAATGAATAAAAAGGCTAAAAACACGTTTTTGGGTAAAACCGAAAACGTGTTTTTTTTTTAGGCAGCGATGAATCCAGTTTTGGCATCTTTACAATTCGTACACAATAATTTACTGAATATTTACATTTGCTTCAAATGGGGTTCACAGTCTAAAAGTATGATGTGTTTGTAGGACAAAATATTCATATAAAATTCTTAGGGGGATTTACAAATGAGACGTTTCAAGGGTATGGCAATGACTGTAATGATGGGTGGAGTAATTGCAGTTGCGGCGGGTTGTGGATCCGATGATACTAAGACAAGCAGCAGTGAAGGAAAAGGATCAGGCAAACTGCAGGGAGAAGTGATTACGGATGGTTCCTCAACGGTCTTTCCAATCATGGAGGCAGTTGCAGAAGAATATATGGCTACACAACCTGATGTAAAAGTATCAGTTGGATCATCAGGAACAGGCGGAGGATTTAAGAAATTCATCGCTGGTGAGACGGATTTAAGCAATGCATCCCGCCCTGTCAAGGAAGAAGAAAGTACGATGCTTGATGAAAAGGGAGTTAAATATACAGAGTTGAAATTGGCATTTGACGGGATTTCAATCGTCGTCAATAAAGATAATGATTTCATCGATTCACTAACAGTTGAAGAACTCCAAAAACTGTGGGTTGATAATGGCAAGGTGAAGAAATGGTCTGATATACGTCCCGAATGGCCGAATGAAGAAATTAAATTCTACTCTCCGGGAACAGATTCAGGCACATATGATTATTTCAATGAAGTGATCCTTAACGAAAAACCAATGGTGGAAAATGCTACGCTTTCAGAAGATGATAATGTTCTTGTGCAGGGTGTAGAAGGTGATAAAAATGCGATTGGGTTCTTCGGTTATGCCTACTATGCAGAAAATAAAGATAAGTTAAAGATCGTTTCCATCGACAACGGCAAGGGTGCTGTTGAGCCAACACATGAAACAATTAAAAGTGGGGAGTATGCCCCATTGTCACGTCCGCTATACACATATGTAGCTAATAAGTCGGTAGCTGAAAAAGAACAAGTGGCAGATTATACTCAATTCGTCATTGAAAATGCTGGAGAGCTTGCTGAAGAAGTGGGTTATATCAGCCTACCGGAAGAAGAGTACAAGAAAGATCTTGATAAATTGAAAGAACTTGAAAAATAATCGATATTACAGGCTACTGAAATCCCGCCTTGACTCGTTTAAGGCGGGGGTAACAGCTTGTAAATCCAAATATTGCGTGTCTGAAATGGAGGATGCAAGTTGGAACTGAGAAAAACAGAAAGCTATTCTGTACAGCAAATGATCCTGGAAAAGAAAAGGAAGAAAAAAATAAATATAGAAAAAATCATACCTAAGCTATTGTTCTTTACTGCGGCAATTTCTGTTTTTACTACAATCGGGATTATCCTGACGCTTATATTTGAGACATTCATCTTCTTTGACAGAGTTTCCATCGTCGAATTTTTTACAGAGGCTAAATGGCTGCCATTTGCATCCACCCCTTCGTATGGGATTATGCCCCTTGTCGTTGGAACATTGAAGATAACAGTGATAGCAGCGGTGGTTGCAGTTCCAGTAGGGCTTGCAACAGCCATTTTCTTGAGTGAATATGCATCAGAGAATACACGGAGAATCATCAAGCCGATTTTAGAAGTTTTAGCTGGGATTCCTACTATCGTTTACGGCTTCTTTGCCTTAACTTTTGTAACACCGGTTTTGCGGGATTTATTTCCTTCCCTTGACATGTTCAATGCCTTAAGTCCTGGGATCGTTGTAGGTATCATGATCATGCCGATGATAGCCTCTTTGTCGGAAGATGCCCTTGTATCAGTGCCGAAGTCGATTCGCGAAGGTGCATATGCTTTAGGGGCAACGAAACTTGAAACGACAATTAAAGTGGTATTGCCAGCAGCCATTTCAGGAATTGTGGCATCCATCGTTCTTGCTTTATCCAGAGCGATCGGGGAGACCATGATTGTGAGTGTTGCAGGTGGCTCGACTCCAAATATGAGCATGGATGTCACTTCATCGATCCAAACAATGACCGCCTATATCGTACAGGTCAGTTCGGGGGATGCAGGGTATGGGACAACGATTTACTACAGCATATATGCGGTTGGAATGACACTGTTCGTCTTTACGCTTGTCATGAATTTACTGGCGCAGTTCATCTCTCGCAAGTTCAGGGAGGAATATTAAGACATGAAACTGATAAACAAAAGTCATGTTGCAAAAAAAATGCCCGTTAGGCTGGCTGTTAACACGATTTGTAAAGGATTATTCTTCTTGGCAACATTGGTTGGCCTCATTGTATTGGCCATCTTATTTTATCGGATATTCACTCAAGGAATTGGTCATCTGAATGGGGATTTCCTTCAGAATTTCGCTTCCAGGAAACCAGAGGACGCTGGTATAAAAGCAGCTCTAATCGGTTCAATATGGTTGATGGTAGTCGTGGCTCCAGTTTCCCTGCTGCTTGGTGTCGGAACGGCGATTTATTTAGAGGAATATGCCAGAAAGAATTGGATCACCACTTTTATCAAAGTGAATATTTCCAATCTGGCAGGTGTCCCGTCAATTGTATTTGGACTGCTGGGCTTAACGGTTTTCGTCCGGGCACTAGCCTTGGACCGGTCCATATTGGCAGCAGGCTTGACCATGAGTCTTCTCGTTCTCCCGGTCATCATAGTAGCTGCCCAAGAGGCCATACGTGCCGTACCTCGTGATTTAAGGGAAGCTTCATTTGGAATGGGTGCAACAAAGTGGCAGACAATATTGAAAGTGGTCCTCCCGGCTGCTATACCTGGCATTTTAACTGGTGGAATACTTGCCTTGTCGCGGGCAATCGGTGAAACGGCGCCATTGGTGGTGGTTGGCATACCGATGTTCATCGCCTTTTTGCCTCAAACGGTCATGGATACATTTACAGTGCTGCCAATGCAAATCTATAATTGGACATCTCGTCCACAGGAGGAATTCCAGCAGGTTGCTGCAGCGGGAATCATCGTTTTGCTCTTCCTGTTAATTTTCATGAATTCAATAGCGGTTTTAATTAGGAATAAATTCCAGAAAAGATATTGATGGGAGGAAGGAAGCATGAATATGACCTTAACGAGAGAAAAAAAGTCACCGGCAATCGGGATCGAAAATGTCGAGTCCGATGTCTTGACGGAAAAGGTGTATGAAACGTCCAATCTCAATTTATGGTACGGTGAAAACCATGCTTTGAAAAATATTAATCTTGATATGCATCAAAATGAAGTGACTGCCATCATCGGGCCTTCAGGATGTGGGAAATCCACCTATATCAAAACATTGAACCGAATGATTGAACTGGTTCCGGATGTTAAAACGACAGGTCAGATTAAATATAGGAACAGGAATATCCTCGATCAGTCCTATAAGGTGGAAGATTTAAGGACACAGGTGGGGATGGTCTTTCAAAAGCCTAATCCCTTTCCTAAATCAATTTATGAAAATGTTGTATACGGACCAAGGATCCATGGTATCAAAAATAAAAAAATCCTTGATGAAATCGTTGAAAAAAGTTTAAAAGGTGCAGCGATTTGGAATGAAGTGAAAGACCGCCTTCATGAAAATGCATATGGACTTTCAGGTGGACAGCAACAGCGACTTTGTATCGCCAGATGTTTGGCAATCGAGCCGGATGTCATTTTAATGGATGAACCGACTTCTGCTCTTGATCCGATTTCCACTTTGAAAATAGAAGAATTGGTCCAAGAAATGAAAAAGGAATTCAGCATCATAATCGTTACCCATAACATGCAGCAGGCAGCACGTATCTCTGATAGAACAGCCTTCTTTTTAAATGGAGAAGTCATCGAATACTCTGATACCAATACCATCTTCTCTAATCCGAATGATAAAAGAACAGAAGATTACATTACCGGACGTTTCGGTTAAAGAGAAAGGGAGATGCGATAATGATCGTTCGTGAAAATTTCGAGCTTCAATTGAAAGAGTTACAAGGGAAAATCGTGGAACTGGCCAATTTAGCTTCCGGCGCCATTTCAAAATCATTTACCGCACTGGAAAACAAGAATGTTGAAGAGGCTCTTGAAGTTATTGATGATGATACAATAGCTGATTTGCTGGAAGAGGAAATTAATGACTTTGCTATTTTACTGATTGCTAAGCAACAGCCAGTTGCGATTGATTTACGGCGTATCATCGCTGCCATAAAAATAGCTTCAGATATTGAACGGATGGCGGACTTTGGGGTCAATATCGCTAAATCGGCCATCCGAATCGGTGACCAGCCATTTATTCTGCCTTTAACACCTTTAAAGCAGATGCATGATATTACCCTAAAGATGATTGAACTTTCGATAGAAGCATTTGAGAAGGAAGATGTTGTACTTTCAAGAGAAATCATTGAAATGGATGATGAGGTCGATCGCTATTATGGAGAGATGATTCGAGGTCTCCTTCGGCTTTCAGATGAAAAAAACATTCAGCAGATCACACAGCTTTCCTTAATTGCCCGATATTTAGAAAGAACGGCTGATCATACAACGAATATCGCAGAGAATATTTATTTCCTAGTAAGAGGGAGATATGTCAGCAGGAATGAATGAACCCAATCCTAATTGAAATAAAGAGAGGCTTTTTCTCGGACATCGTCCATTTAAAAGTCTCTCTTATTCATTAATGTGTCAAAGTGTGGGCCAATTGTCTATATGTCATATTATTCGTAACCACAAACTCGCCGATTTGAACTTTTTTTGCGAAATCATGTTCATTCATATAAGCTTCAAATCCTGCAGCATCATCGATGACCTTTTCCTTTGAAAGCCTATTGGCAATTTCGCTTGTGGTCATATTCGCTTTCACTTCCATTGTATAGGAGACGATGGAGTGATCTTTTTTTGAAGCTTCTTTCTCCTTTATTTCTTTATCCGCATCCTTTGACTGATGGACAGTTCTTTTAGCTTCCTCGATAGGAAGTGAAACGACAAATCCCTCATTCTCTAGCAATTCCTTAGCTTCCTCCGTAGTCGGAGTGGTACCATCGATTATTCCGGTACCGTAATAAAATCCTGTAAAGATTGTTGTTGTAAGGATGATACCGGCGGAAAGGCCTTGCAGTCTTGCTTTATTCATCTTTATTCACCCGCAATCTTTGTTGCTTGATCACTGAGATGGTTTGTTCCTTTGTTAACGAGGATTGTTTTGCGATTTGGTCCAAAGAAAGACCTTGGCTATATAAGGATAGAACCTGGCTTTTTAGAATTTCATGAATGGGTTCGATATCATTGGAAGTGGCAGGTGATTTAGTCTTTAAAGGAGGAATCGGGTCATCCTGGATAATGAATTCCTCTTCAAGAATTTTCACTTTCTTCTTTAATTGGTAGATATCCTGCATATAGGTTATGGTCATCTGTTCTAAATCTTCTTCTAATTTGGCAACTTTATCTTTACTGATAAAGGAAATGATAAGAATGATGATCGCTAATGAAAAAAGAAGGATGATAAGGATTTCCATGTTTACACCTCAGAAGATAATTTTCGACATATACTTATATTTTACACATATTTTTAAAAAATTGGAGATTTTCATATTTTTAAATCTTGGATATGGCAATAAACTACATTAATTGTCTGTTTGGTTTCAAATTATTGTCGAAAAGCCTCATGACTATCGATGAAGAAAAAAATTCAGGCATGAAAACGGGAAAAAAACCTTTAAAAGATAACTTACATAAAATTCGACAAAAAGTGTTTATTGTCCATCAGCCAATTCAGTGCTAACATAAAGATAGAATAAAAAGAAAAGACGAAATATTATGAATAGTTAAAAATCAGCGAACCTATAAGATAAGAAAATGGTGTGCAGATTCTAAGTGGAAAGTTTCACTGTCAGCGCCTAATGATAAGTTATATAAGGATAAAAAAGGGGAAGGGATGATTATATGAATTCGCTATTCGCATATATGCCGCAGGATAACCAGGATCTATATCGTAAGGGATTAAAGGCTGGGTTATGGATGGATGAGAGTTTTGATTGGTATCCTGAGGAAGACATGATGAGTCATCCTAATGGAGAGATCCGGACACTTTCGCAAACTTATACCCAGGGTCAGGTGACCTTTTCGAAGTTCACGATTAGGAATACTTCATTTGAGACTAAGCGTCCTAAAGTGTTTTTTCACTATGAAAACGCTTTCGAAAGACAGGCGGTGGCTTTTTACAGCCCGAATGAACGGGCGATTTTACATGTAGCACCTCAATCGATTGCCTTACTGGGTGGATTGGTGAAAGGGAAAAGCATCTCTCAATATTGCATCCAAGGTAAGGGAAGCCTTTATCAAGAGGGATGCTTCAAATCACTGAAAGAAGGGCTCCTGGCTTATTCACCGCTTGCCAAAGGGGAAGTTACCAGCGTGTTTACATTAGAGACGGAAATCTTACCTAAGGAATGTATAGAAGCTGTGGCTTGGGTCATTCATGCTGAAACGAAAGAAGAAGCGAAAGTCATAAATAATCAGCTTCTTCTGACGATGCAAAACGTGAACAATTAAAATTAAAAAAAGTTAATGTTGGTTTTCCCAAAAAACATACTAGCAATTCGCATTGAATAATGATATTATAGAAAAGTCCTATGTGAAAAAGTCAATATGTTTGGAGGGAAATACACAATGCGCGTAAATATTACATTAGCTTGCACTGAATGTGGAGACCGTAACTATATTTCTAAAAAAAATAAACGTAACAATCCAGACCGTCTTGAGCTTAAAAAATACTGCTCAAGAGAAAAACGCAGCACGACTCACCGTGAAACAAAGTAAGCAACAGGATTTTTCCTGTTGTTTTTTTTTTGCATTTTTTTAATACCTTCTTTCTATCTTTCCTTTAGGGTCCGTTGCCCATTTAGTGAATATTTTCAGAATGTACTAATGATTAGGCAACTTCCCGCTTCGTATTTTCGTAATTGAACAAATATTATGAGATAATAATAGAAGTAGACTAAAGGAGTCGGAAGAGATGAGAGAAAACAAGAATAAGCTCCGCAAAGAAGTTAGGTCCCGTTTAATGGAACTGACCAAAGTGGAACATGAAGAACTATCGAGCAGAATCGCTGAAAACTTATTTTCACTGGAGGAATGGAAAAAAGCTAAAACCATTGGCATCACCATCTCCATTCCACCTGAAGTTCCAACGGTACGGATCATTGAACAAGCATGGAGTGAAGGGAAAGAAGTGGCAGTGCCCAAGTGTGACCCTGAAAAAAAGACAATGGAATTCAAAAAGATTTCCTCCTTCAATCAGCTGGAGTCTGTTTATTATGGATTGCTTGAACCAGTGGCTGAAACTGCCAAGGCTCTCAAAGAGGAATTGGACGTATTGATCGTACCCGGTCTTGCCTTTACCAAAGAAGGGTATCGCCTAGGCTTTGGTGGTGGCTATTATGACCGCTTCCTCTCATATTACCGAGGTGCTACAATGGCCCTTGCATACGACCTTCAATTTTTGGATGAACTCCCGATAGAGGTTCATGATATAGCGGTAAGCAAACTCATTACCCCTTCCAGGGTTTTACGCACGTACGCCCATTAGAAGAAGAAATTTATTAATTATCACTTTTAGCTCATAAAAATCCTTTCCTGTATCAAACTAATGCTAGGAGGGATTGTTATGCTTCGATTAATTATTCAAATCTTCTTGGTTGGTTTAGTGGTTTATGCAGGTTATCAAAACCGGTACCGCCTGATAAATGCTGTGCTTTCTAACGGCATACTGAGAAGATTTCTAGTGACTAAGTCCTTGGATATGCCAATGTTCAGGGATAAAATGATGCAAAGCATGTTCAGTCAGACCAAATGATGATGCCGGCATCTTAAAAAGGAACCTCTCAAGGGTTCCTTTTTTTATAAGGAGGGGGAGAGTGGAGGGGAAAACAGTCTCCTTTTTACTTTTTTCATCATTTCGTCTATAGTTTTAATTAAAGAAACAGGAATTTTAGAAGCTTAAGATTCATTGGAAAGTGGGGAAGGCATTGGGATTTAAAGAGGATTATTTGTTTTGGGAAACCATAAGGGAATTGTCGGCCCATTATGATTATCGAATGATCACTGTCACGGAAAACCATCAGGAGATTTGGCTTGAGAGCGATAAGAATAAGGAGTTTCCAGTCATCAGGCTCATTCGACATGATTTGGATTGGGCTAATTGGCTGAAACGTGATATCGACCGAACACTGCAGAATGGGGAAAGAATCAGGAGGAAATTATACAAAAAGCCCATAGACATACTAAGCATCTATGTTAGTAAATTTGCCCCAGTCGATGATCATGACTTTAGTTTACAGGTGGCTTCCTTTAAAAAAACGAATGTTAACACGTTTATTCTTACTTGTGAATCATTTCATGATTCGTTGCAAAACCTTGAGCATGTTTTGAAAAAACCACTTTCAATTCAAGTTCTTAAAGAAAATGAAATAGATGAGGAAAAGGTTCTCGCAGTAAAGAAAGACGCCATCTCGGAGTCAGTCAAAAAGGCTAAGGCTGAGCAGAAAGTATTTCAAAATGCAAATAAGCCATTCTTTACATATATATTCATAGCGATACAAATAGCTATGTTCATCTTGATGGAGTTTAATGGAGGCAGCACCAACTCCAAGACTTTGATTGAGTTTGGCGCTAAATATTCCCCTTATATCATACAAGGGGAATGGTGGCGGTTCTTTACACCGATGATCATCCATATTGGGTTCATTCATTTACTGATGAATACATTTTCATTGTATTTGATTGGTGCTGAAGTAGAAAGGATTTACGGTAATGCCAGGTTCCTTTTTATCTATATATTCGCAGGTTTCGCCGGAACTCTAGGCAGCTTCATCATGACCCCGAATCTTTCGGCAGGGGCGAGCGGCGCCATTTTTGGCTGTTTTGGGGCCCTTCTGTACTTTGGCATCGTCTATCCAAAATTATTCATGCGCTCGATGGGCTCAACGGTGATCGCGTTAATTATCATTAACCTGATATATGGTTTCACCGTTTCGGGAATTGACAATGCAGGGCATATCGGAGGGTTGGTTGGCGGGTTCTTGGCTGCTGGAGTGGTCCATCTGCCAAAAACCAGGAATCTCTTTCGGCAGCTGGCTTTTTTAATAGGAACTGCGATACTGACCTATGGCATGCTTCAATTTGGTTTTAAACATCAGAGCAATGCAGCTATAGATGATAATACCATGGCCATGCTAGCCCAAAAGTACATTGATGATGCAGAAGAAGATAAAGCAGAAGAGATGTTATTCAATTATGTGGATGAAAACCCAGATGCACCACTATCGCTTTTTATGCTTGGGAATTTATCTTTTGATAAAGACGACTTATACAAAGCAAGGGATTATTATGAAAAAGCGATTGAAAGTAATCCGGATTTGCATGGAGCGCATTACAATCTGGCCTTAGTCTACATGAAGCTCGAATCATTCGACAAAGCTAAGGAGCAAGCTGAAAAGGCTATTGAGCTAGCCCCGGATAAAAAGTCATATATTAAACTGTTGGCAGAAATTGAAAAGCGATTATAACTTTTGACGTAGCATGATTGGGGTACCGTCTTTCAGGGTAAACAAGACAAGTATTTCACCCTGATTCTTCGCCATAAGCAATTGGGGGATGGTGCTTCCTTGTGGACTCACAGTGGATCCATCCTCCTTTTTAATGCCTAACACATAATTTTTATAAAGCCCCTCCCATAGCTTTCCCACAATTTCTTCCCGTTTGAATTGGGGGAAGGCGGAAAGCCATTGATTTTTTTTTGAGGGCAGGTCCGTCAATGAGATGATATTGTACTGATCCAGATTAACTTGAAATGCTTGACCTGCTTTCTCCAAACCATTTTGAACCGTTTGATCAGTCAAACCGTCCAGCGTTTTTTTCCATTGAATCTGTTCTTCTGAAAGGGGACGATGGAAATATTGAAAAACTGGTGACGTTACTGTATAAAGTTTATCTTTACTGAGCTGCTGTGCACTGGTGAAAATTGTGTCAGCCGGATGAACCTCGGCATAATGAAAAGTTACCGCTTCGTAACGCCCGCTCTCCCTTTCTTTAGATTCCGCTTTTTGAGAGAGTTCTTGTTTATTTTGCCGCCAATTTTTTAAAGCTCCGGCCAATTTTCCATTTTTGTATAAGAGCGATACGTCCTGACGTAAATAAGCAGGCTGGTCCAACGCAGAATTCACCTTCCAAGTGATGGAATAGGTGGAACCCCCGGTACCCTTCGGTGTAAGGTGGGTGGAAGCATGTTCAAAATGGAGCGAGGAATCGATGGGAAAAAAAATAATGGTTTCCTCTGCCTGTCTATTATTTGAAAAGTAAAGGATGACAAAAATGGTGGTTAAGACTAAAAAGACGGTATACTTCAATTGTAGTTTCATTTTTCCCCTCCGTTTTCACGTACGATGAATGATTTTAAAAAATATTAAGTTGTTCCAAATTTTTAAATCAAATCGAGAGAGTCCTCATTAGGCGTTCACATTCTTGATATTTCATCATATGAATAGAGTTGGACATGTATGAGGGGGATGGGTAAAATTATCAAAAGAGGAAATGGACGCTTGTTGTAAAGAGGCTGATTCGATATACTTTCCTATATAAAAGACTAAAGAGGCTAACTATGAAAACATATTATGATCTTCAACAATACTTGAAAAGATTCGGTACATTTATTTATATTGGTGATCGGCTAGCCGAGCTTGAACTGATGGAAGCTGAAATCAGGGAAATCCACCGTATGCAGATGATGGATACGAAAGATTATCAAATGGCAATTCTTTTAATTAGGCAGCAATTGTCTCTTGAAAGGGAAAAAAAGAAAAAAAAATGATAAAAAAGGTGAGAATGATGGAAAAGTGGCTGATGGGTGTAGATTTAGGCGGTACAACTACCAAACTGGCTCTGATCAATTCATACGGAGAGATTATTCATAAATGGGAAATCAGCACGGACATCTCCGAAAAGGGCAAATTCATTACGATTAACATAGCAAAAGCGATTGATGCGAAGCTCGTGGAACTTAATGAACCGAAGAGTAAGATAGTTGGGATAGGAATGGGTGCCCCCGGCCCTGTGAATTTTGTAAGTGGTTCCATATATGAAGCCGTCAATCTAGGCTGGAAAGATTATCCTTTAAAAGATTTATTGGAAGTGGAGACATCTCTCCCTGCGGTGATCGATAATGATGCCAATATGGCAGCTTTGGGAGAAATGTGGAAAGGTGCGGGTAATGGCGCCAAAGACCTCGTTTGTGTCACTTTAGGTACGGGTGTAGGCGGCGGGATCATCCATAATGGGCAAATTGTCCATGGTATTAGTGGTGCTGCTGGAGAAGTGGGCCATATAACGGTCATAACAGACGGCGGGGCGCCGTGCAATTGCGGCAAGACAGGTTGTTTGGAAACGGTCGCTTCAGCAACGGGAATCGTCCGTATGGCTTTAGAGGCCTTGGATAATGCCGATGAAAAGTCAATGCTTCAGCAGAAAGTCGACGAGGGAAATGTGGTTACTTCCAAATTGTTATTCCAATGCGCTGCAGCAGGTGATCCTTTGTCCACGGCTGTGGTAGATAAGGTAGGCAATTACCTAGGGTTAGCACTATCACATGTTGGGAATGTGATGAATCCAGATAAAATCGTCATTGGCGGGGGCGTTTCACAAGCGGGGGACATTCTGCTTGATACTGTCCGTTCTGCCTTTGGAAAGTATGCATTCAAACGGGTTAGTAAATCAACGAAAATCAGCCTGGCAACACTAGGCAATGATGCAGGGGTAATAGGTGCAGCCTGGCTTATCAAAAGCCAATTGAATACTTGATCCGTTGCGTGGCCCTGTGGCAAACAGGGGTATAAGAAAAGTAGATGTAATTTTCAGACAGTTTAACAACTTTAAGGGGCAGGTCCAATCGTTCCTGATTTTGCATTGCGGGAGAGAAGAACCATGACCCATGATTGAAACGCTCTGGTTCATAGCGCCAGCGCTTCTTCAATGAGGAGGGACCAGGAGTGAAAAGGGTCTTCAAAAATCAAGGATACTCATTGTTTTGGGTCCTATTAATATCGCTTTGGCTTAAAACATACATTGCTTATAAAACGAGTTTTGAGATAGATATTGAAAATTGGGTCCAGGAGTTCATATTATTCATCAATCCGGTCAGTTTCCTATTACTTACCCTTAGCGTAAATATATTTTTAAAAGAAAAAAGGCGGACAGCATACTTATTGATCATGAGTTTTTTCATCACCCTTGTCCTGTTTGCCAACCTTGTTTTTTTTCGCTTTTTCAATGACTTTTTAACCATTCCCGTTCTTTTTCAAACGAGCAATATGAGCGACCTTGGAAGCAGTGTACATGAATTGATCAATCTGAGTGACCTTTTGTATTTTGCCGATATTATTTTCTTGATGCTTTTGGTCAAATACAAACCGAAAATATTCCACGATCGTTCATACAATCCAGAGGATCGTAAATTCTTAGTGTTAATGACTTTGGGAGTGACATTCTTTAATTTAGCTTTAGCGGAAGCGGAGCGTCCTGAACTCCTGACACGAACGTTTGACCGCGAAATCCTCGTTAAGAATATTGGTACGTACCATTATCATCTCTATGATGCAATATTACAGACGAAATCATCAGCTCAACGCGCCCTTGCGGATGGCAGTGAATTGGCGGAAATTGAAAATTATATCCGTTCCAATCAAAAAGCGGTTAATGATGATCTATATGGTCTGGCAAAAGGCAAAAATGTGATTCTTGTATCATTGGAATCCACTCAAAGCTTTGTCATCAATAAAACAGTGAACGGGGAAGAAATCACTCCTTTTCTGAATGAATTCATTAAAGAGAGCTATTATTTCAATAACTTTTATCACCAAACTGGCCAGGGGAAAACATCTGATTCAGAATTCATTATTGAGAATTCCCTTTATCCTTTAGGTAGAGGTGCAGTATTTTTCACGCATTCCCAAAATGAATACAAAGCCATCCCCGAAATCTTAACGGAAAAAGGTTACTATACGGCTTCCTTGCATGCCAATAATAAAAGCTTTTGGAATCGTGACATGATGTACGATTCTCTTGGGTACCAGCGGTTTTATGATAGTGATGAATACAAGGTCTCTGAAAGGAATTCCATCAATTGGGGTTTGAATGATAAATCGTTCTTCAAGCAATCAATTGCTCACTTGAAGGGGATGCCGGAGCCTTTTTATGCCAAATTCATAACGTTAACCAATCATTTCCCATTCACTTTGAATGAAGCAGACCGATCATTGGAACCATACGATTCAAATTCCAAAACCTTGAATCGGTATTTTCCGACCGTACGTTATACGGACGAAGCCTTGGAACGATTTATCGGCGATTTGAAACGCGATGGAATATATGAGAATTCGATTATTGTACTATATGGGGACCATTATGGTATTTCGGAAAATCATAACTCTGCCATGAGCCAGTTCCTGGGTAAGGAAATCACGCCGTTCGAATCCATCCAACTTCAGCGTGTCCCGCTGATCATACATGTCCCCGGACAGAAGGGAAAAACGATTTCCACCGTTTCCGGCCAAATTGATGTAAGGCCGACACTCCTGCATTTATTGGGCGTTGAAAATGATGATTATATCGAATTCGGCAAAGATTTATTTTCCGAAGAGAAAATAGAATTCACCGTTCTTCGCGATAGCAGCTTCATCACGAAGGATCATCTGTATACGATGGATACCTGCTATGATAAAAAGACCGGAACGGCGACGGACAAGAGTCCATGTGAGAAGTATTTAGAAAAGGCGAAGCAGGAACTTAATTACTCCGATAAAATAATATATGGCGACTTGCTTCGATTTTATGAGCAACGTTGAAAATGGAAACCTGGCTAATCCAGGTTTTTTTGTTTTTGTGAGGAGAATCGGCACCATTAAAGGAGGATCACCATTCAATTTGAAACACGGGAGACTTCCTGAACATCTTTCGGCCTTTCGTTTCATAAAGATTAAACAATGAAAGGGGCGGAGGCTGAATGAAAGTCGTAAGCAGAAGCGGGGACGATTTGGCATATTATAGTCAATTGTTCCAAATTCCACGTGTCTTGATTGAGGATGCAAATCCCTCCATTACGGGAGGGATTTTGCCAAATGGCATGGAGGTGCAAATACCGGGGTTCGTTATTCAAGAAGAGTCCCGGCTAGATATCGATTTTTCCGATATCGCTTTACAGTCTCAATTGCCAATCGATGCGATATTGTTGTTGAATCAAGGTGAACAAAAACCATTTTCCGTACCCGTCAGAGTCATGCATCCCATGCTTGTCACCGAAAAGCCATATGATTATCAAACACTTCTTGACGACCTTGATATTCTTTCTTTTCATTATCCCTTCATAAAAGTTGAATCGATTGGGAGGAGTGTATTAGGAAAAGAACTTCATGAGGTGAGGGTCGGTAAAGGTGATAAGCTCATACATTATAATGGTTCATTTCATGCAAATGAATGGATCACATCGGCGGTCTTGATGAAATGGCTGAATGATTTGCTGTTGGCAGTAACGAATGATCGTACATTATGCGGAATGGATTGTATGCCTTTCTATCGGGAAGTTACTATTTCGATGGTTCCAATGGTGAATCCTGATGGAGTCGAGCTAGTCCTAAAGGGGGAGGAGGCGGCAGAGGGGAAATTTGATGTATTAAAAATGAATAATGGTAATCCTGCCTTTTATGCTTGGAAAGCCAATATCCGTGGTGTAGACCTGAATAATCAATATCCGGCCAATTGGGAGATTGAAAAGCAAAGGAAAATTCCTAAAGCCCCTGCTCCGAGGGATTATCCAGGAGAGACCGCTTTATCAGAGCCAGAAGCATTGGCCATGAAGGAGCTGGCAAAAAGACGGAATTTTGAAAGAGTGCTAGCACTTCACACACAGGGAAAGGAATTTTATTGGGGATATGAAGGACATGAACCTGAACAGGCGGCGAATGTTGCAAGGGAGTTTGAGGAGCGCAGCGGATATCGGGCGGTTCAATACATTGACAGCCATGCTGGGTATAAAGATTGGTTCATTCAGGAATTTAAACGTGGCGGGTTCACAATTGAGCTGGGAAAAGGCATCAATCCACTTCCCTTATCCCATTTACCTGGTATATATAAAGATACCGTTAAGATTTTGATGGCAGGCTTGTATATGTGATGACATTTTTCTAATATACTTCCAAAAAAATACAAGGTAATTAATCGCCACTTTTTCTCTTTTTTACTTTATAATGAAAGTCGTAAGGGTTCGATTGGTAATCCTTACTCTCTTTCTAATGTCTCGCTCACATATGCCAGGCGTTTATTTTTGAAGTGGGAGGTGTGTGGGGATTAAAGTATCAAAAGCAGCACTTTGTATGCGGCTTTCCATCTGTAAGATGTTGTGTTTCATCCCATTATTTATCTCCACTATCCTTCTTATCACGGCTTGTGAGCCTTCCAAGGACCTTAGTAAACCCGTAAATGATACGGAAAAAGAACACTCCCAATCTAAACTGGAAACTTCAGTAAGCAATTTAAAGGTCCCGACTGCAGAAACGGAAAAAATCGAAGCCATTTATGGATGGCTGGATTCTAAAACCATTTTATATTCTGTGAAGCGGGATGGTAGTAAAATATCCCAGTTGATGGCATGGAATTTGGAGACGAATGACACTTCCGTTTTCTATCAGCCGGCTTTTGCGTTTTCCGAAGTATCAATCAGTCCGTCTGGTACGCATATTTTGGTATCGTCCTTCACATCTTCGGGGAAAGCATCAATCACAATACTTGATAAAACAGGAAATCCGCTTTATTCGGTTTCAATCCCAGCTTATGAATTAGCTTATGAGTGGAATTCATATCAAGATGGCATGTTGTTTTTATCGAGTTTTTATGAAGACTGGACATACAGCAGCTATGTGTTGAATCCAGATGATCAAACGATGGAAACATTGGACTTTCCGCAGCCCTTTGCACAATGGGCAGGCGAAAAGGAATTGATGTTTCTCGATTGGGATAAGGAAGAACCTGCTTTGACGGCTCCCTTAGAAAGAAAGGCGCTGAATGGTGACGGGGCGGACAGCCTTATGCTCGATGTCATTCACTTTAAAAAAATGAAACAAGCGCTGATGACGATTCAAGTGGAGACAGAAAAACAAGATCGGGGTACATATGCCTTTTATGATTCAACAAACAAGCCGATCCACTCTTTTTCCGTGCCACTATTGAAAAGCTTTTCAGATTGGGTGATTCCATCTTATGATATCATTGAAAAAAATAAGGAATTCATAACGTTTATTCCTAATGAATCAAAAGATGCAGACCAATATGAGGGAAGGTTTACCTTAACTAAATTTAATTGGGCAAAAGGCACACAAGAAGAATTGATGAAGGACATGGAAAATGAACCATTAAGCTGTTCGCTTGATGGCAACCTCTGCTTATATGGATATCAATTTGAGAAAATGATTGATATGAAAACCCATCAAATACAAAGATTGTTCAAACAAACATAATGACCTAAATACAAAAGCTCGCCGGATGGCGAGCTTTTTCTTTAATGGGCAACAGGAAAACCGCTGTTGATGACAGTCATGACAGTGAACCAGCCAAACACGACTGCACTGCCGGCTGCAAAAATGAATCCTAAGAAGTTTCTCTTTTTTAATGTGGTAAATACAGCTGCCAGCCCTAAGATAGCCACAAGTCCGAAAACAACCATTAATATCATATCAAAACCCCCTTTTTCGTAATGAATACCTAATCTCTAATAATATACCCAGAGAATAAAGCAACTACCAAAAATATGTAGAAAAGATTGCATTTGTTAATATCTTAATATTTTTTTAATTATTTGTCGAGGTTTAAAAGGTGATACTTCTATGACTTGAGTAAACTGGATTAACATTAGTGCGTGAATTGGTGTAAGATGTAGATAGAAAATCATATTGGAGTGATGGAAATGAAATGGACACAAATTCCTCTAGGACCGCTGCAAACGAATTGTTATGTAGTTTCCAATGGACAGGATTGCATCATTTTCGATCCGGGTGAAGAGCCTCAGAAAATCATACAGTACATACAGACAAAAAAATTAAAGCCTTTAGCGATTTTATTGACACATGCACATTTTGACCATATCGGTGCCCTTGATGCTATTCGGGATTATTATGAGATCCCAGCATATATTCACGAAAAAGAGGCTAAGTGGCTGCTTGATCCCGCTTTGAATGGTTCCCAAAACTGGTTCCCTGAAAATCCAATGCGAATGAAGCCTGCCGATCATATCCTGGCAAATGAGCAGGAACTTACTATTGGTGGATTCACTTTTGAAGTATTCGAAACCCCCGGGCACTCTCCAGGGAGCGTTTCGTATTATGTGAAGGAGGAACGTCTCCTCTTTTCAGGGGACGTCTTGTTCCAGGGAAGCGTTGGCAGAACTGATTTAATAGGCGGAAGCGAGGCAGTGCTGTTGAAAAGCATTGATACGAAGCTGCTGACACTTCCTGATGATGCCATCGTTTTTCCCGGTCATGGGCCTGTCACGACCATTTTAGATGAAAAGAATACCAATCCCTTTTTGAGATAATGACTATTACAGGTGCCATAGATGGCACCTGTTTTATTTTAAGTTCTTATAATGTAAAAATATTGAAATGGATCATTTCCGGGACTATACTGAATATAAAAAACATTTTGTCTCTTTTCGTGATTTGGGAATGGCGGGTGATGAAAAGGCTCACGGGAATTTAAGGGCCTTCCTGGGAGTGGAATATTTCTTACTTTGAAAATGCCTATTTTAAAGGGGAAACATTCATTGATAATGCTGCACCTTTTATGAACGTTGTCATGAAAAATTGAACATTTTATGAACTTTAAATATATATATGAATTAATAGAGACGGAGGCATTGTGTTGAAAGATCACTTGAAGGAATTGATTGCAATCAGCCCCCAAAAGGGAATTTCCTATCATGATTATATGGATGCTGTTTTGTATACACCAAATATAGGCTACTATGTGCGTCAAAAAAAGAAGATTGGCCCAAAAGGGGATTTTTATACGTCCGGTAATGTTGGGGATGCATTTGGGAGGTCACTGGCCAGATGGTTCGTTTATTTGATAAAAATGTGCGGAGTATCGCCAAGAATCATCGAAGTAGGCGCAGGAGACGGTAAGTTGGCTTATGATATCCTCGTTTTCATTAAAGAAACGGAACCGCTGATATGGGAATCTCTGACTTATATCCTTGTGGATGGCAGTCCGTATCACAGAAAGATTCAGCAAGAACGTGTGGGGATGTTCAAACAGGCAGTTTCTGCTGCCAGTTTAGAAAGTTGGACGAGTGTAAATGGAATCGTCTTTTCAAACGAACTTTTCGATGCTTTGCCTGTACATGTCATTGAAAAGTATGACGGGGCCCTTGTAGAGATATTCGTCACTGAAAAGGAAGGCGATTTGGTGGAAGTGAGGGAACCATTGGTCAACCCTGACATACTCTCTTACCTTACAGAACGGACTATCACGTTAATTGAAAAACAACGATACGAAGTTCCGCTAAAAATGGTCCAGGAATATGAGAAGATCGTTTCCCGTATCGAATCGGGTATTCTCCTTACAATAGATTATGGTTATACCGAAAGGGAATGGAAGGAGCCAGCTCATCTTCAAGGGAGCTTGAGGGGCTATTATCAGCATGAAATGATTAAAGATCCACTTATGTATCCAGGTGATATGGATTTGACGACACATATCCATTTTGACACATTAATTGAAATTGGAAAAGGAAGGGGATTTTCCGATAAGGGGCTTTATATTCAAAATGAATTCCTGCTTAAAACAGGGATCCTTGAGGAATTGAAGGACCACAAAGAGACTGATCCATTTTCCGAGACGGCGAAGCGTAACCGTGCAATTCGGGGGCTAATCTTTCCAGGGGGATATAGTGAACATTTCAGAGTGCTGCTTCAATCGAAGAATTTAGCTGAAGAAGCAAGGATCCTTCCTGAATGAGGACAGTAAAAACCCATGAATTCAAAATTCATGGGTTATGTAATATTGCTTGTTCTTAATGGGCAGTACCCGGAGTCATCATAAATACGCTCCAGTAGGAAAATCCTGCAAAGAAAACGGTAAGATAGGCGCCGAAAACATAAATATACATGCGCTCAGATAATTTCAAATAACTTAAAAGTACAAAAAAGCCGGTTTGTGCAAAGAAAAGTAAAGACGTTTGATGCATATGGCCAAGATAAAAGAAAATTGCCATAATCCCTGTCCAAAATCCACATACTCTGAACATGCGTTCCATCCGAATCCCTCCTTATGTCTAGTCGTGTACATTCTAAATAATTATAAATGAAATTGTAAGGTAATGTAAAGGATGCCTTTTGTTTCTATGTGAGAACCGATGCCTGATAAGAGCACGTTGTGCAATTAGACATCATATTTTCTAATTCCACAATATTGACATTGTCAAACAAGGCTTCGAACATACCTTTTAAAAATGAATTGTGCATGGAACAGATTGTACCTGGCTCTACTTCGGTAACTTCCTTAAATGGGCAATTGAAGATACGAAAGTATATTTTATTTTCTTCTTCGCTAGCTTGTATTTCAGGTGATAACCCAGCAATGGTGGCAGCATTTTTAAGCATGTTGACTCTTTCCGCAAAAGCAAGTCTATCAATCGGCGTTGAGTTCAATGCTAGTTGCTGATTGATCAATTCCTCTCCGAATACTTTTCCCGTTTCATAAAGAGCTTGTTTTCCTTGTTCCCCTAATTTCATCATCGTCTGGATTGCAATCCTTGAAAGCAGTTGATAGTCCCTATATGGAAAATGAAGCTGAATGACTTTATCAGACAAACGATAAAGTCTGCTAGGGCGACCGCCTTTCCCCGTCTTACGGGCATCAGATGTCAACAAATCCACATCCTCCAGTTTTGACAAATGTAGACGGGCAACATTTGGATGGATTTTAAAGGAATCGGCGATTTGCTGTACGGATACATCCCCATGATTGTCCACAATATGTTGGTATATATAATATCTGGTGGGATCTGCTAACACGTTTGTTATTTTTAACGTTTGTTCCATTATTTCCTCCTGCGGTTCCATAGTTTAACTATGTTCATTATAATGCAGGCAGAAAAAAATGGAATAAAAGATATGGCAAACTCCTCTTAGTTTAAAAAAAATTCACAATTTAAACGGTCTTATAAGGTAAATAGATGTACAATAATTATACAAATGTTATACAATTGTTATAAATATTATAAATATATACAAAATGTGAACGGGGAGGATTAGTATGGAACAGTTAACTTTCTTTTCGTACCCAAGTTGTACATCTTGCCGAAAAACAAAAAAATGGTTAAAAGCCAATCATGTTTCCTTCGATGAGCGACATTTATTCAGAGAGACTCCAACAGAAGCAGAATTAAAAAGAATTCTTGAATTGACAACGGAAGGACTTGATGAAGTCTTAGCAACAAGAAGTGAAGCTTACAAAAGCTTACATGTTAATATTGACGAAATGATGCTTTCTGATGTCATCCAATTATTAACAAAAGAACCGAAGTTATTAAGAAGGCCCATCCTCATCGACGGGAAAAAACTGGTGATTGGTCATAATGAGGACGCATTAAGAAATTTGGTTTCACAAAGGCTTGATTTAAAAATGAGCATGTAAATCGATTCTCGAAATTTTTTCGAGGATTTTTTTATTCTTAAGCAGGAATTTGTCGTGGATTGTCGAATTCATCCACAAGAAACATAGGAGGTGATGAATGTTTTGATATCGATTGAAAAGACCGCAGAAAAAATACTTACCAGTGCCATACGGTCATCGGCTTCGGATATCCACATTTTTTTTCGCAGGGAGGGGCCCCTCATCCAATTCAGGATAGACAATAAGCTCGTTCCTCAGGAAACCATATCATTCTTTGAAGCTGAAAGGCTGATAGCCCATTTGAAGTTCCTTGCCGCAATGGATATAGGCGAGAAAAGGAGGCCACAGAGTGGTGCTATCACCATCAATTTGGCTAACCAAGTGGTTGGACTCCGCCTTTCCACTTTACCCACTGCCTATCTTGAAAGCTTGGTCATCCGCTTAATACCCCAACAGAATATCCTTCCTCTAGAACAGTTATCCTTATTTCCAAACACCGTTCAAAAATTGATTGCACTTTTGAAGCATTCCCATGGCATGCTCATATTTACCGGTCCAACCGGAAGTGGAAAAACCACCACACTATATTCCCTACTTCATCATGCCCATGAGATGATCAATCGAAATATCATTTCACTTGAAGATCCCATTGAAAATGTATCCGAAAAGGTACTGCAAGTCCAAATCAATGAAAAGGCAGGCATTACTTATTCTGTCGGACTAAAAGCTGTGCTAAGGCATGATCCCGATGTGATCATGGTTGGGGAGGTCAGGGATGCCGAAACGGCCAAAATTGCAGTTCGTGCTGCACTAACCGGTCATTTGATACTTACAACCATGCATACAAGGGATGCACAGGGCGCTATCTCCAGGTTACTTGAATTTGGTGTCAGCCTGCTTGAAATTGAACAGAGTTTGATTGGCGTGACAGCACAGCGGCTGGTTGAATTAAGCTGTGTACCATGTAAAGGCGACTGTGCTATTGCTTGCCAAATGACTGCCAGGAACAAAAGGGCAAGTGTGTATGAATTGCTTTATGGAAAAAGCATGGCCAATGTCCTTCGGATGATGGGGGATGAAAAAGGAAAGGGTACGGTAAGCTACCGCCAATTGAAGGATGAAATAGGAAAGGCGGTTGCAATGGGCTATGTGGATTCCCTGGAATATGAACGGCTGGTATACGATGAAGCAAAAAAGTAAATGGCAGCTAAAAGAACAGGCGGTCTTTATTTCGAAACTAGGGGAATTATTAAGTCATGGTTATCCCCTGGCGGACGCATTACATTTTCTGGAATTCCAGGAATCGAAGAAGAAAGCGGAAGATTTCGCTCAGGCCATAAAGGATTTAAGGAATGGATATCCGTTGCACCAGGTGCTAATTCACCTTAATTTTCATCCGCAGCTTGTAAGTTATATATTTTATGGAGAGCAATACGGCGACCTGGATCGGGCGTTGAAAGAAGGAGGGCAATATTGGAAGAAAAGAACGGAGGATATGGATAAAGTAAAAAAGTTAATGGTTTATCCCGTATTCTTAGTCATTTTTGTAAGCATCGTTTTTTATATACTTCAGAGTGTTCTCCTTCCTAAATTTCAGGCAATCTATTTCACGATGGATGTCGATCAGAATGCAATCTTGAAATTACTGTCAGCTTCTACAATCATTCTCCCAGTCCTCCCCTTCATATTGCTTGGATTGCTCCTATTCCTGTTTGTGCTCAAACGATTTTGGTTCAATGGATTATGCCCATTAAGGCAGCGGCGGATTTTGATGGTCATTCCGATATTCGGGACCTTCATCAAGTTATACGAAACTTATTTCTTTGCAAGCCAATTCAGCGGTTTGCTTTCCGGAGGGCTTTCGATTAACGAAAGCATCAAATTATTCTCTAAAAACCAGCAACAGCCTTTTTACCAA
Source organism: Peribacillus sp. YIM B13482 (assembly GCF_042787975.1). NCBI lineage: Bacteria > Bacillati > Bacillota > Bacilli > Caryophanales > Bacillaceae > Peribacillus > Peribacillus sp. YIM B13482. Next base: position 4,989 of record NZ_JBHZPF010000055.1, on the reverse strand, counting down.
AAACTATGCTCCATCATCAAGGATGATCTGACTGAGGGAAGATCGCTTGAAATGATCTTTCAGGAGCTCCCCTATTTCGATGGAAACTTACCTGTGGTTGCTGCAAATGGTCAAAAATACGGCAGACTTGATGCAGAGCTGCATCATTACAGTCGTTTTTTACTCGAGAAAATCGAAGAGAGAATGAATGCAATCTTGAAAATCATTCAGCCTCTTATGTTTTCACTGATAGGTCTTTTGATCGTTTCCATTTATTTAGCGGTTTTGCTGCCGATGTTCTCTTTGCTTGAAGGTATATAGGATTCAGTATTGCATTCCGGAGGTGAAATTGCTCTGAAATCACCTGGTGTCAGATGGTTTCAGGAGCAGGATGATATGATGAAGAAAATGATGAATGAACGAGGTTTTACACTAATTGAGATGCTTATTGTTTTACTTGTAATATCTATTCTTTTGATTATAACAATCCCAAATATCACGAAGAACCAATCTACAATCCAGTCTAAAGGGTGTGAAGCATTCGTGAAATGGATTAAATACAGTTCATCCTCATTACAAACCTGATTTTACAAGGGTTTTAAGCATTGGTCAATAAATAATTCATATTAGGATGGTGTTAAAGATGGTAAGGAAGAATAATGAAAAGATAATTTATTTAGTAACTAATGCAGACAAAAAAGCTCCTCTAATTAGCCTCTGCTCTTTACCTGCAAAGTGTCCTGCCTGTCATTTATTTCAAGAGCCTAAACCTTTATCATTCCAATTAAATGAAAATGCTGATGTAAAAGTATTGTTTAGTTGTGTAAATGAAAGGTGTAAGTCCTCCTTTTCTGCTTTTTATATAAAAAGTAGTTATGTCAATGAGCAGTATCATTTTATCTGCTTTCTGTAATACCTATATTTTTCAACTATCCAAGAAAGGATTACTTTAAAAGTTTTTACTAAAACTAATTTTAGGAGGGACTTTTATCCCTTCTTTTTTTGTAATGTTGTATAATATTACTAAAAGCCCATTTTTTGGAGGAGTCTAATTCAGTTGGAACTATATCATATACAATCAGCTTTAAAGGAACTTGAGAGTAGTAGTTTTGATATTAATAATTCACTGACTAGAGTATTAAGAATTGCTCAATATAGGTTAGATATTGAGGAAATACTATTCTGTAAACTCATTAAAGTGGAGGTAACAAAGGAAAAAAACAAAACTGTAAGTGAAGAGGTTGAGAAAGCAGCCATAAAGAAAGGTTTATCTCAAGAGGAATTTAAGAAATTATTTCAAAAAGTATATGTAGATGTAGGAAGAGTAAGAAAATGTAATTGGTATGATAATGGAAAAATGCTTAAAGGTAGAATAATACCTTATTCAACAAGTGAAATAATTATTGATTTAATTCAACATCAACAATTATTGGATAATAATAAATTTTCTGAGACAGAGATTTTGATAAAAATGAATGGTTATCAGGCAATTGAAAGTAAAAAAGAGATGGACAACATACTTAATAATCACATCATAAATTACAAAATGATTCTAAATAAAATCAAAGAATTTTTAATTGATTATTTAGTAAAAGTGGAAAATGAATTGTTGTCAATAAGGGAGAGAGATGTAATGGACACAAAGAAAGAATTGGATTTATTGATACAAGAGGGATATGAGGTGAAAAATAAATGCTCAAAACCAGGTGCTTATGCAGGTTTTTACATATCAGGTTCTGAGTATGTTGCTTGGATAGAAAAAAGTAAGATGTTTATTAAAAAAAATGTAGTGGATAAAGATTTTTATAGTGCTTTTTGTAAAATTGCTGAAAAGGCTAATGGCAATGATGAATCTGAATTTGAAGAATTGATAGGCAGATTAAAAGCTCTTCTTTCATATGATTTTTCAGAGGCAAAAAAAGAAGAGCTAAGCAGTAATAAAATTGACAAGGTATTTATAAGTCATTCTTCCAAAGATGTTGAGTATGTAAAAGCATTAGTTCAGCTATTAAATGATATTGGAATTAAAAAAAGTGATGAACATATTTTTTGTAGCTCCTTACCTGGCTATGGTATCCCTTATGGTGAAAATATCTATGACTTTTTGAAAAAAGAGTTAAATAACAGTAATATAATGGTTCTTTTTGTACTTTCCCACAATTATTATCAAAGTGCTCCATGTTTAAATGAAATGGGGGCAGCTTGGATTACATCAAAGAGTTATAATTCTATACTCACTCCTAACTTTGATTTTAGACATATTTCTGGTGCAATTGATCCAAGTAAAATAAGTTTTTACATGAATAATGAAAATGGTTTAAACACATTTAAAGATAAAATAGTTGAGCTTTTTGAGTTGGATGATGTTGATTATAAAATTTGGGGAGAAGATAGAAAGAAATTTATTGAAAATGTTAAGAAAGTATCTGATTTAGAGGCATCTAACCTTAATACACAGGTTCAAATAGAAAGAGTTAAAAAGGTAAATGAAAATCAGCTTGAATTACAACTAAGGTTTATCAATGTAACAGATAAAGATATTGAGTTTAAGTTTATTGACTTTGAATTATATGATAGCAATGGAAATAAATTATCATTGTCAGCAGAAGATGAGCTTTTAGAGAAATATATATTATATGGTAAGGAAAACAAAGTTATTAAATGGGTTTTTGATTATGATGAAGGGTCTAGCTATAACCCAAGAAGGGATAATAGTAAGTTATCAAAAGTGAAATTTGAAATTTACAGCTAATTAAAGTTAGAGTGGGAGCAATTTTAATCTTAAAGCTCCTGCTTTTTATTTAAATTTAGGGGAGAAAATAACTTATGATTGCTAGTTACCAAGAACTTATTAAAACTGAAAAATTAAAAACTGAGCATTTGTTAATTGGCAATGGATTTTCAATTGGTTTATGGAAAGACTTTAATTACTCATCTTTGTATGATAATCAAAGGGACACACTTGATAACAAAGATAGAAGTTTATTTGAGGAACTACAGACAACTAACTTTGAGTATGTCTTAGAAAACATAAAGAGAGCTATAGGCATTAATAAAATATTTAGGTATGAGACTAATGAGCTTTCTGTAAGCTATGAAAGAATTAAAAGAGCCTTAATAAATGGAGTTGTTAATGTCCATCCTAATAACTTTGATATGCAGTTAAATAATAGAATTGACTCCAACTATACATTCAGTATTTTCACTAAGAGTATTTTTACTACTAATTATGACCTTATTCCATATTGGCTACATGTTAAATTGCATAATCAACACAGAACTATTAATGACTTTTTCAGAAGAAATAGCTTATATTATTTAAACTTTACACCTAAAAAAAATGATGACTCCTTAAATTTATATTACTTGCATGGTGGATTACATTTATTTGTTAATGAGGAAAATATAATTGAAAAAGTAAGAAAGAATAGACATGAATTTTTAATTGATGCTGTTACTGAATCAATGGAGCAGAATAATATACCCCTTTATGTATCAGAAGGTAAATGGGTAGATAAGTTAGAACAAATACAATCAAATAAGTATTTAAGATTTTGCTACAACTCTTTAATGAATATCAATGGACATTTAACAATTTTTGGGCATGACCTAAATGAATCTGCTGATAAACATATAGTAGATGCAATAAATGGGTCTAAGGTAGAGGTTATAGCTTATGGCATCTATGATCTAGACAAAAAAGAGGCTATCTCTGAAAGAATTAGGAGTTATTTTCCAGATAAAGAAATTTACTTTTTTAACTCAAGGACTTTTGATAAATCTGTTAAGAATATTAGACATCCATTAGCTTGGGGAGAGCATAGAAACTGGTAAGGTTTAAGGAGGAGCACAAATGGCAGATGATATTGATTATGATTACCTTGTTAAAGATTTAAGTAAGCTTTGGACTGTGTTAAAAGATGATTTAAGCTCAGGTAAGGTTTTGTACAATGACATAGAAAAGTTGAAAAGTGATTATGTCTTTTTTAGTGCTTTCCATGACATGTTTACAAAAGCTGTTGGTTATTTTGAGGAATCATTGAAAGACATATTTCCAATGTATAGGGGAGCTAATGGAAAACAAAGTCTTACAAATTACAATAGAATGATTCCTACACTTGAATATTCACAAAAACATAACAGAATGAATCCACCAGGAACTGTATTTTTATATCTAGGCATTAACAAACAAAATAACTTCCATGAATCCATTACTACCTGCTTAAAAGAAATAAGAGCACCACATGATTCTGCAGCTACACTATGTAGATTTCAGATTACTGATTTTGGAAGAAATAAAAAAGTTGTTGATATTTGTGGTGATAGTAGCATACCTAAACAAACACATGAGCTTGAACAATATATCAAGAAAAAGTGCTTTGATAAGACTTTCAGAATTATAAATCCAATAAAGCTTTCCAAGATAATTACAATGCTTTACTTTAATATATTCTCATCTGACCAAATTTTTAAGCCTGTTGAAACAGACAAACAAGATATAAAAAAGATGGAATATGCTCCTTTTCAAGCTATTGCAAATTATATTAAGGAGCAAGGTTATGCAGGTATGATTTATAAAAGTACAGTACATAAAAATGGAACTAATTTAGTGTTATTTGATACAGATTATGCCTCTGTAGTACCTAATTCAATGAAACATGTAAAAGTCTCTGATTATCTTTAAACTTTGATATGAAAAATAAATCAATACATTTTGGAAAGACAATCACAGTAATATAGTTATATGGCAGTTACAATTTTAAGTGAGGTTAGATGGAATGGAGTTAAATATAGGGATAAGTGGTATGTCAACACTAAATCAAACAACTTTTTTAAGGGCTAAGTTTCGATAAGCCACCGGACTTAAGTAGCCAAGTGTGCTGTGGGACCGAATATTATTGTACCAATTGACATAATCGAAAAGTTCAAGAGCGAGTTGTTCAAGGGTCAGAAAGTTCGTTCCGTTGATTAATTCTGTTTTTAGTATCTTAAATGTTGCTTCTGCCACCG